>JANXNO010000514.1 GCA_025354075.1 Burkholderiales bacterium
CTTCGCAACACCGGTCGGGTTGAACTGGAACGAGCATTCGCCTGGATCAGCGGTCACCACGACTTTATTTTTCGCCTGAGCGGCGGCCAGATCGGGATTAGCGGCCTCTGTCAACATGCCAAACACCGGGAAGTAGGTGAGAACACCCAGCAAGCAACCCAGCATGATGATCATTTTGCGACCAATCTTGTCCGACAGCGCGCCGAACACCACGAAGAACGGTGTGCCGATTACCAGAGAGATGGCGATCAGGATGTTTGCCGTGGCGTTGTCAACTTTGAGCGAACCCGTCATGAAGAACAGCGCGTAAAACTGACCCGTGTACCAAATCACGGCCTGACCGGCGGTAAGGCCAACCAGCGCGAGGATCACGATCTTCAAATTTTTCCATTGGCCGAAGGATTCGGTCAGCGGCGCTTTGGAAATTTTGCCCTCGTCCTTCATTTTCAGAAACGCTGGTGACTCATTCATCGAGAGACGAATCCACACCGATACGCCGAGCAAAATGATCGACACGAGGAACGGAATACGCCAGCCCCAATCGGCAAACGCAGCTTCGCCAATGGCGGTGCGCACACCGAGAATAACCATCAGCGAAAGGAACAAACCGAGCGTCGCAGTGGTTTGAATCCATGACGTGAACAGACCGCGCTTGCCCTGCGGCGCGTGTTCGGCCACGTAGGTTGCGGCGCCGCCATACTCACCGCCGAGCGCGAGGCCTTGCAGCATACGCAGGACGATCAGGATCACCGGAGCGGCGACACCAATGGAGGCGTAGTTTGGCAAGAGGCCCACGATAAACGTCGACACACCCATGATCAGGATGGTTACGAGGAACGTGTACTTACGACCGATCATGTCGCCCAGTCGACCAAACACCAACGCGCCAAAAGGGCGAACGATGAAACCAGCAGCAAACGCCAGCAACGAGAAGATCGTGCGCGAAGCAGGATCGAGCGCCGAGAAAAACTGGTTACCAATGATGACCGCGAGCGTGCCGTACAGGTAGAAGTCGTACCACTCGAACACGGTGCCGAGTGATGATGCGAAGATGACCTTTTTTTCCTCTTTGGACATCGGACGAGCCGCGCCCCCAGCTGCCATTGCAGTTGCCATAACAATTTCCTCCTTCGGTGAATGCAAGTGCGCGCGAAGCTGGCGCAAATGCAACTGGCCGAAAGTTAGGCTACGCCACTTACAGCGCTCTGACGCTCAGCTGACGCGAAACTTACAACAAACCGGGCGCCGCCCAATGCTGCGCGCTCGACATATACAGCGGCATCATGCGTATCTGCCACTTCGCGAACTATGGCGAGCCCGAGCCCGGTGCCAGGAATCGGCGCGCCGGTATTGGCATCCGTCAAGGCGAGCCGCGCGAAGGGTGCAAAGATACGGTCTTGCTCGGACTCAGGCACGCCGGGGCCGGAATCTTCAACCGTGAAACCGGGCGGGTCGGCTCGCACGACCAGGATCACACTGCCGTGGACCGGCGTGTATTTAAATGCGTTGTCGAGCAGGTTACGGATCATTTCACCCAGCAGCGTTTCGTCGCCGACAATTTCAACCGGCCCACCTGGGTAAGTCTCCAGCGCGAAATCGATTTCCCGTGCCAGCGCCTGCGGAATCACATCCAGCGCGACCGCCTCACACAACGCGTTTAAGTCCACCGGGACGCGCTCGCTGGTAGTGCCTGCGCTCTCGGCACGTACCAACGTCAACAGTTGCGTGGCGAGATGGCTGGCGCGCTGCCCGGTGGCAATCAGGCGCTTCAGCGCCTGATCCCGGTCAGCGCCATCGGGCATGTGTTGCAGCAAATCGCTCTGCGCCCGCAACGCCGCCAACGGCGTGCGCAATTGATGTGCCGCGTTAGCGATGAACCGCTTTTGCGCTGCAAACGATGCCTGCAGACGCGCCATCAGCGCGTTGACCGACGTAATGAGCGGGGCGATTTCGGCGGGTGCCAACTGCTCGGGCAGCGGCCGCAAATCTTCCGCGCCTCGCTCATCAAGATACGCCTGCAGCGACCGCAGCGGCTGACTGACGTAGCTGAGTCCGTACCAGAGTAGAAAAAACGCGACCAATAGCGTCACGCTTTGCGCGAGCACCTCGTGCATCGTGCCGACGCGAAACAGCACGGCGTGGCGTTCCCGCGATTGCACGACGCCCACGACGAAGGTTCGACTACCCACGCCAAACCGGGTGCGAACGACACGCATCGCCTCGTCTTCCAGGACGGTGTTGAAGCCCGCCCGCACATGCGAACCCGCGGCGGCCATCGTCGGGAATTGCAGATCCGCGTCGGCGGTTTCACGCAGCAGCGGCAGCAGATCCGGGTCTCCCGACTGCGGCACGTTGGCCTCGTCCACAATCAGATAGGTAATCGGCATGTCGCGCACCACGTTTAACCATTGGCGGGTGGAGTCTGACGGAAATTTGACATCCGCATTGCCCGACACTTTGGACTGCCATTCTGAAATGAGCACCGTGGCCGCGCTGCTAAGCCCATCGTCAAGAATGGTGTCCACCGTGTTTCGCGCGCTCATCAGCGAGATGCCGAGACTCACCAGCCAGATGGAGAGCAACGGCGCGACCAGCCACTCAAGCAAGCGCGCGGCAAGATTCATCGAGGAGCCTGCCGGATCTGAAAGCAATCGGCTGAAAATCCGCCAGCACGGCTCATATGTCGCCTGTTTTTTGGGCAATATCCCGATATTGCCGCTGCAAAACAATCAAAACCTGCCCACGTGCGGGCGAATTTTCGCTGCGATCTTTCACGTCCGACAGCCTCCTAGACTGGAACGACGGGCCGCACTTTGTCGATGCAGTAGCCGAGACCGCGAAAGGTGCGCACCTGCACGCCTGCGGGCTCCAGTTTTTTGCGCAGGCGATGTACGTACACCTCGATGGCGTTAAGCGAAATATCGCTGTCCCATGCGCAGAGTTTCTCCAGCAATTGCTCTTTGGTCACGGCGCGCCCGGCGCGCAGCAGCAACACCTCCAAAATGCCGGCTTCGCGCACCGACAGCTCAAGCGGCATGCCGCTGGCTGCCGCCTGCCGGGAGGTGAGATCGAAGCTCAGATTGCCATGTTCGATCATGTTGCTGCTGGCGGCATTACGACGCCGAATCAGCGCACGAACCCGCGCATGCAGTTCGTCCAGCGCAAACGGTTTCACCAGGTAGTCATCCGCCCCCGCGTCCAGACCTTCGACCCGGTCATGCACGGCGTCCATCGCGGTGGTCACCAGCACCGGCACCGCGCGCTGCGTTTCGCCTCGACTGCGCAGCTGTTTGAGTACATTCAGGCCCGACATTTTCGGCAAACCCAAATCGAGAATTACCAGGTCGTAGTCCGACGTGCTGAGCGCCGCCGACGCCGCCATGCCATCGGTGACCCAGTCCAGCGCATAGTGCTCACGCTTCAGACTCGCGCTGACCGCCCCGCCAAGTTCGGCGTCATCCTCCACCAACAAAATTCGCACAGTGTCCTCCTGCATTGTAGTGTAGTCCGCACACACTCGCGGCGATCAACTTTATGCGCTAAAACCCATTTATACTGGGCTTGACCGCCTAATTTTAACATTGTCGACTTATGCAATTTAATAGGCTTATGTCCAGTATTAATGGGCCTTTCCAAAGAAAGTTACTGAGTCTTTTCATGCAGGCAACGCTTTCCCCGATGCGACAAAATGCTTAGAGTGCTAATGTTTTGACAGATTAAAGGGATCTCTATGCTGTCGCGAAAAATCGTCGCCCGTGTTCTGTCCGTGTCGTGCCTCGCCGTGGCATCACTGGCGGTCACCAGCCTGCCGCTGGCGGCGCAAACCTTTCCCAGCAAACCGGTCAAATTCGTGGTGCCCTACCCTGCAGGAGGGTTCCCCGACACCGTGGCGCGCGTGCTCTCGAAGGCGCTCACCGAAAAATGGAATCAGCAAGTCATCATCGACAACCGCCCTGGCGGCAGCGGTGCAGTCGCAGCGCAAACGATCAAGGCCGCAGGACCGGCCGATGGCTACACCTTGCTGGTCACCGACGGCTCGATGTTCACTATCAATCCAGCGCTGTTTGCCAAGCTGGAATACGACGCCAAAAAGGACTTCGTGCCGGTGTCCGCGCTGGGCAAAGCACCGCTGTTTCTCGCCGCGCATCCAAGCGTGCCCGCCACCACGCTGGCCGAGTTCATCGCCTATGTGAAGGCCAATCCCGGCAAGGTCGCCTACGGCTCGTCCGGCATCGGGAGCACCCATCATTTGACGACTGAGGCAATGTCAACGGCGCTCGGCCTGAACATGATTCACGTGCCCTACAAAGGCATGGGGCAGGCCACGCCCGCGCTGGTCGGCGGGCAAGTGCAAATCCTGTTTTCGGCGTTGCCTGCGATCGGCGGTTTCGTCAAAGACGGCCGCATCAAACTGCTTGCACAAAACTCGAACAAACGCTTCGTCAGCGAGCCCAAGGTGCCGACGCTGGGCGAGTCCACGATTCCGGGATTTGACTTTGCGCCGACCACGATTGTCATGGCTCCGGCTGGCATTCCGCCTGCCGTGTTGCGCCAGCTCGCCAACGACATTGCACAAGCGATCCGCTCGCCTGCCGTCGCAGAAACCTTGTTGAATTCCGGCGTGGAAGTCATCGGCAGCACACCGGACGAGCTCGCTAAAGTGCTGGCAGAAGAAGCAGATCGTTTCGGCAAAATCATCAAGACAATCAACATCAAGCCCGAGTAGTTACGCGCATGAGTTTGAGTTCGGCAAGCCGCGCACTGATTGATGACCTCGTGGTCGCCAATCACATCCTGTATGTCGAGGGCGTAGTGGACGGTTTTGGTCACGTCAGCGTGCGCCATGACGGGCGCGATGACCGCTTTCTGCTCGCTTGCGGCGTGGCACCAGCAACCGTCACCGCCCAAGATATTCTCGAAGTAGATTTCGACGGCGTGGTGCATGACGAAGTGGGCCGCAGAAGCTATCTCGAACGCTTCATCCACAGCGAAATTTACAAGGCGCGGCCCGATGTCGTGGCCATTGTTCACAGCCATTCACTCGCCATCATTCCGTTCGGCGTGACCAAGCGCGTGACGCTGAAACCGGTGTGCCACATGAGCGGATTTTTAGGGTTCTCCACACCGATTTTCGACATTCGCGACACGTCCGGCGAAGACAACAACATGCTTGTCACCAGTGCCAAGCTGGGTCGTGCGTTGGCTGAATCGCTCGGCAGAACTGACTTCGCGCTGATGCGCGGCCACGGGTCGGTCACGGTCGCCAAATCGCTGAAACTCGCCGTCGCCCGCGCCACGTGGGCCGAGATGAACGCCAAACTGCAA
The DNA here is from genome assembly GCA_025354075.1 of Burkholderiales bacterium. GTDB lineage: Bacteria > Pseudomonadota > Gammaproteobacteria > Burkholderiales > Casimicrobiaceae > Casimicrobium. The sequence goes on from JANXNO010000514.1 coordinate 5,326, forward strand.
ACCGAAGCGCTACGCATGGCGGGGCCTGAAGGCGACGCAGGGGTGAATTACCTCACGCCCGGCGAAGCCGCAGGCTCGATGGCGATCAACGAAACGGTGGTGGATCGGCCCTGGGATTTCTGGAAGGCGAAAGCGCGGGTGGCGTTAGCGGGTTTGGTGCGCTGATCCGTTCTACAGCGGCTTCAACGCATCAATCACGGTTGCAATGTCGGCATCACTGCGCCCCGATTGCTTTGCGCCTGCTGTAAGCGCCGTTCCAGATAAGCCGAGCAGTCTTCGCACGATCATCAAACCGTCGGTCATGGCCAACACCTGACCATCGCCGTCAACATCGAAGCGCGACATATAGGTGTTGATGTGTGCCTCGATTTGCGTGTCGGTTCGCAATGGTTGTGTACCCATGGTGCCAACCGCGCCCGTGCTCAGCGCCAATCCACGAAAACCCAGCAGATAACGCAGCAACAACACGCCGTCACTGCCCGCTTTGTACTGAGTCGCGGAGTTGCTATTGTCGATATTCAGGATCGGGATCAGCGAGTCAAACGAGTAGCCGCCGCGCGCTAGACGAATCGGATAGCCACTGCCCTTGGTGACAGCGTCTATGGTGCCATCGTAGAAGTCAACGAACCACGCGAGCGGTGCATTCGTTGCCAGCGTAGTGCTGCTCCAGGTGCGCCCGCTTGAGGTGACGGTGCCAGGAAAAACCGTCTGATTGATGGCAAAGTTCGCGCAGTTCAGTTCGACCACGCTTTGCAGCTCTTTCAAATTCGGCAAGCGCCAGTCGAGATACCCGCCAATAGCGCTGTTTTGTGCGGCGGTAAGGGCTGCAAGCCAGTCGAAGTTGGTCGGCGCCGCAACGCTGGCGGGTGAAGCGCAAGCCGCACCGGCCAGCCCCACGTTGCATTGCGTCCACATCAGACCCGTCGTGGCGTGAGTTACTGTGCCGTCCCCGTTGATGGTGAATGCGCTGGTGGGCGCGGTGAGCGGGCCGATATTGGCCGGACACACTTGCACAGCGTACGAGGATATCGGTAGGCATGCAGCAACGGTCACAGTGGCAAACTTGAAAGCGATGCTACGCAACGAAAGGTGGCCGAACGCGTTGGTATTGAAGGATTTCATAGTTTGATTAAAAAAAGTTCGGAGCGACCTAGCGAACGCTGGCGAGCGTCGGATCCGCGCACGGCGGCGGCATTGGCCAGTCATGGGCCGTCTCGCACCAGCCACACATAAAACTGGGTGTACTGAGATTTTGTGGTGTAGCGAGCACTGCCTTGGAAGTTGTAGATTATCCGAACCTGGCCAACGTCCAGAGCGTTGGTACTGCTCGTCCAAGCATAAGAATTATTTAACGTATTCGGAAAGTAAACGTCATCAACTTGTATGTGATCCGTCTTTCCAAAATGCAACACTGAAAGCAGTTCGCCCTGTGTTGGCAGTCGCCAATCGCTCTTGCCGCACAGCCCAATGGCGTTGACGGCGTTCGCGAAATTTTGCGTGTTACACGGGTTACCACTCGGCACGATCACGCCCTGACTGCCGCCGCAGGTGTCAGGAACGCCGGCCGATGAAAACGTGCCGGGGTTGCCGCCGTTTCGGGTGGCATCGCTTGAATACCAAAGGTAGCGATACGCATTGCTGCGCAAACCGCTCGTCGTCTTCACCTCCCACGTCAATCCGGTCACGTTGTCTTTGGTGCACGCCCAATCTGTTGCGGCGGTACCGAGCACCGCGCTAGCCACAAGCGTGCTGCCGTCGTTGGCGATCTTCGAGTAATCAAACCCCACGCTACCCGCGCCCACTTTGACCAGTTGCCACGCAGCGGCGGCGGCGTCACGCCCATAGCGCGCGTCCTGCCGGGGCGCCGCGCTGCCGTCGCCGCCTGCGGTGCTGCTGCAAGAGACGGCGACACCTCCGCCGTCGTAACACTTGGTTTGTCCAGTGTCATTCAAGCCCACAGCGAGCGCCGACACAGACATCAACAAAGCCGCAACGCCGACAAAACGCATCATGGGAAATCCAAATTTTTTACTGTGTGATTAGGTGAGCAAAATTGGCTTGGGAAACAGCTCATTTGTTTTCTTCTGTTCGAAACGCATGCTCCAGAACGTATGGCGTTTGCAGACCGATAAACCCAAAAACATCTCGCATGATTTTTAGCACAATTACACAAACAGCAATGTCGCGTGACGTTTGCACGGTTTGCACCGAGTCATGACTGTGTTGAATAGGGGTGCTAGTGTTCCGTTGGCATAAATAATTCAGCGGGTCGCTCGTGCACACGTCAAAATTTTTCGCCGTAGCAATCACAACAGTAATGATGCTCGGCGCGCCGCTCTGCAACGCCGCTGAATCGCCGGATACCGCGGTTGCCGCCTACCAGCGCAAAGATTACGAGGTCGCGTACCAACTCGCACTGCCCGCTGCGCAGGCTGGCGACGCCAACGCGCAATATCTGGTGGGCTTGCAGCTCTGACGCGGCCGTGGTGTGGCGCGCAACGACGCTGAAGCGGCGCGATGGTTTGCCAGCGCTGCAGAGCTTAACCATGCAGCGGCGATGACCGATTTAGCGGCGATATATCGGGTGGGTGAAGGCGTTGAAAAGGACACCGTGCGTGCGTTTTCGTTGTCGATGAAGGCCGCAGAAATCGGCAATTCGGCTGCACTTTACGATGTCGGGCAGGCGTACCAAAAAGGCACTGGCGTGACCAAAGACATGATCCGCGCTAGGTACTGGTTTGAGCGCGCTGATGCGACGGAAGCGGCAGCAAGCTAGGAAGCAATCCCGCGCGAACAGCGGCCGGCTGGCGGACGGTTTAAAGCCGTCCCCAACGACTGCAAGCCCAGCCAACCGCCGACGTGGTCGATGCGACAAAGCAACGTAAATCAGGTGACAGGCTCAGTAAGCGCAGTGATCGACAGCGAGGGCCGAATTCGTGGCGTCACTGATCGCAATGTGTCAGTAGACGCGCTTAAGTACGACGTCGTTGCGTTGTTTAGCGCGTCGCTGCGCTCGCCGAACTGCGTCTTTCCCGAAGAAGCTCGCAACTTTAAATTTGAGATTCCGTTCCGATTTGAGTTGACTGACTCGGGCTGGCGTCGCTAACGCAGAACCAACTCGCAGACGCGGGGATATCTGCCGCGTTTAATTGATACGTCTTTTTAGCTAAAGCTCTATTTCATTGGGGTAATCGGCTGTTTTCAGTAATAGTCGATAACTAGCAATTTATCCTACTAAGCCCATATGCGACGGCCATTTCAGCAATAAGCTGTTACTCAGAATTTCTATCGACACGCTAAAAAACTCATCCCGCCGCAACCGCGCTCAACGCGCACCCTGCTGCCATCAACCCCATACTCGCTGTCATGTGCATCGCCGAGCCGTAGCCCGCGCAACTCAAGCCCGCGCCGCCGTCTTCGGGTGCCTCTAGCTGTCGTTGGCTGCAATAGACGACTGTCATTTTGAATTTTTTATCGCCGCGCGGAAAGCCGTATTGGCGGCGCAGCGTCAGGCGCAGTTTGGCGAGCAGCGCGTCGTGTTCGGTGAACGCTAAATCGCTGGTGACGAGCTTGGTGGTGTCGGTTTTACCGCCCGATCCGCCGCACACATAAATCGGCAAACCGAGCTTGCGGCAATGCGCCACCAAACCCGCTTTCGCATTCACTTTGTCGATAGCGTCGATGACGAACGTCGCGTCTGGCGGCAGGATGGTTGCGACGTTCTCGGTACTTACAAAATCGTCGATCACATTCACCATGCAGTCCGGCGCGAAGCTCAAAATTCGTTCGCGCATCGCGTCGACTTTGTTGCGACCGAGGTTGGCGAAGGTGGCGTGCGCTTGCCGATTGAGGTTGGATTCGGCGACCACGTCCATGTCGATCAGCGTGATGTGACCGACGCCTGACCGTGCCAGCGATTCTGCGGCCCACGAGCCCACGCCGCCGATGCCGACAATAACGGCATGCGCCGCGCGAATACGCCCAAAGCCGATATTGCCATACAAGCGCAGCAGGCCACCAAAACGACGCTCATCAGCGCTGTCTGCCGCTTGAATCAAAGGTGAAAGGTCGGTCACGGAATCCATCGTTACGAGCGTATCATCAGCCTGTAATTGCGCAACACCGCTGACAGCAGTAAGGTTCTTCCCATCATGAACAAAGCCCGCGCGACAAAGTTGTTTTTTGTTGTCCTCACGCTCTGGGTGGCGGTGGCGACAGCGGTCGCAATCGCCAGCGGACGCTGGTTTGCGCTGACCAGCATTCCGGCGGCGTTGGTGCTGGTGGCGGCGGCGCGAGCGGAACGCTTGTCGCAATCCGCGCAGCTTGCTTGGCCGGTGGTGATGGTGCCGGGCGCGACGTTTGTGTTCGTCGGGTTCATGCAGGCGCTGGGCTATAGCTGCATGGAAAACGAGCCCGTCGCCGAGCATGTGGCGCTGCGGGTAGCGTTCTTCGCGGTCGGATTTTTGCTGCATCTCGCGGCGTTCGCTTTGCTCGCGAGTGAGCCTCGTGCCAGCGATCACCCGAGCGGGGAGATTGCGGATAGGATGCCTTGAGCGATCTTTGTGGGAGCGGTGCTACAGCGACTGGTGGCAGCTCCCTGTAGGTCGTCGCGGTGACACCGCTCCCACATTTGAAAATGCGTCGCTACTTCGTCGCGTAAGGATACGGCTGCTGCGGTACTTTAGCGGCGGCCTGCTCGCGGAGTTCCTTCATGTCCAGCGGCTTTTTGTCCCACCAGATCGCACGGCCTTTGCGCTGCTCTTCTTCGAGATGCGGGCGCGCGGTTTTCAGGTCGCGGATGAACTTTGTAATTTCGGATTCGTACATGGCAGTCGGCAATTCAAGCTACGTTAGCTACTGATTTTAGGCGCTTCGCCGACAGGCCGCTCACGCTTTGAACCCGCATACAGCTCAAACTCAAACAAGCGGCAATCCAGCGCGCCGTTGAACAGAGGCGTTCGCTTAGAAGGCTTGAAGCCAATGCCACCGGGCAGCGCGCGGTCGGCGGTGATGAAGCACGCCTTCCAGCCCGCCATCGTTTTTTTGAGCCAGGTGCCGACCAGCGGATACCAGAACTTCAAATCTTCAAGCTCGTCGAGACGTTCGCCGTACGGTGGATTGGTCAGCAGCAAGCCATTCGGGCCGGGCGAGTCGAGCGTTTCCATTGCGACGTTGGTCAATGCCACGCGCGCTGCGTTCGCCTCGCCGCCAATGTTTTGCAGGTGCCTGCGCGTGGTGTCTACGGCCTCCGCATCACGGTCATTGCCGAACAGCAAACCTTCGGGCAAGGGCTTGCCCGCCTTCGCCGCCGCGTCGCGCATCGCGTGAAAATCGTCTGCCTGAAAATTAAGCATTTTCTCGAACGCGAACGGTCGCTGCGCACCAGGCGCGAGGCCCATCGCGATCATCGCAGCCTCGGTCAAAATCGTGCCGCTGCCGCACATCGGGTCGAACAGCGGCATCTGCCCTTTCCAGCCTTTGAGCGCGAGCATGCCTGCCGCCAGATTCTCACGTAGCGGTGCGGCCAAGCCTTCACGTCGATATCCACGCTTAAACAAAGCTTCGCCCGCGAGGTCAAGGTAGACGGTCGCGGCATGCGTGGTCAGAAACACATGGATGCGCATGTCGGGCATGCTGGTGTTGACCGATGGACGATCCTCGCCCGCCGCACGGAAGCGGTCGACAATCGCGTCCTTGACGCGCAGCGTCACAAACTCAAGGCTGGTGACCGGCGAGCGAATCGCGTCGACCTGCACGCGAATGGTGTTGTGCGCTGAGAACAGTTCGGGCCATTCAATGTCACGGGCCAGCGAAAAAATGTCTGCCTCGGAACGGTACTCGTCTACCGCCAATTGCCACAGCACACGGCTAGCAATGCGGCTCCACAAACAGATGCGATAGCCCAGTGTGAACGGCCCCTGAAACGCCACGCCACCATCGGTCGGCCCGACGTGCAGCGCGCCGAGTTCAGTCAATTCGTCGAACAGCACCTGCTCAAGTCCGCGAGGGCATGGGGCGAAGAATTTTTGCAACGGTTGTGCGGCAGATGTATTCATTATTATTTTCTTACGATCTTCTCAGTGTGCAGGCATCACCCATGCCATCACGCCACACGCGCACGCTGGCGATGTTTGCGAAATGCGGTTCGACTGCATGCCAGACAAACGTGCAGAGATTTTCAAGCGTAGGAACGCCGAGCGTCGGCACCTCGTCGAGGTAATGATGATCCAACTGCTCGCGCACCGCATCCAGCCGCGCGCGCAACAAACCGAGATCGCTGACCATACCGCTCTTCGCGTCCGGCACGCCCGTGAGCGACACCTCGCAGTGATACGTGTGGCCGTGAATGCGCTTTGATCCTGCGGCATCAATCGTGCGCTTGAGAGTGTGTGCAGCGTCGAAGTAAAAACGCTGCGAGATTTCGTGGTTCATTCGAGATTCCTTTTCGAAATCGGGCAGTGCGCGAAGCCGAGCCGCAGACAGTGCGCATGCACGGCAAGGCGAGAGCGACAAAGCAATGTTCGATTTCGGAAAGGAATCATTATCGGATGCTGATGACTTTGTGTGTCTGCACACTGAGCCGCCATTGCGGATTTTGCAAACACCAGTCAATCGCGAACTGCGTGTTTTCGAGTCGCGACGGGCCGTCCATTGGCTGCACAAATCGATACTCAAAATCGAGCGCGCTCAAGTAATCAAAGTCCAGCTGCTGTGGCACCACGACCTTTAATTCCTGCCCATGCGTTTGCACCAGATCAGCGCCCGCCTTGGGGCTCACGCAGATCCAGTCAATGCCGGCCGGAGCCGCAATCGTTCCGTTGGTTTCCACCGCAATCTCGAAGCCCGCGGCGTGCAGCGCAGTAATCAGCGCGTCGTCGAGTTGCAGCAACGGTTCGCCGCCGGTAGAAACCACCAACGGTTTGCCTTTCGACGTTGCTGGCCATTCGCTCGCAACTGTGGCGGCGAGTTCAGCGGCAGTGACGTATTTGCCACCGCGAGTGCCGTTCGTGCCCACAAAATCCGTGTCGCAAAATTTGCAGACGGCGGTCGCGCGATCACGCTCCAGCCCGCTCCATAAATTGCATCCGGCAAAACGGCAAAACACCGCCGGACGACCGGCGTTCGCGCCCTCGCCTTGCAGCGTGTAGAAGATTTCCTTGACGGCGTAAGTCATCGTGACGTCCGCTCATAGTTCATCACGAACGCCATTTCTCAAACCCCGCCTTGCGCAGCGCACACGCCGGACATTCACCGCAGCCATAGCCCCACGTATGCAGCGTTTCACGCACGCCGTTGTAGCAGGTATGCGTGTGCTCAATCACCAGATTCGTCAGCGTCGCGCCACCCAGCGATTCACCGAGTGCCCACGTATCCGCCTTGTCGATCCACATCAGTGGCGTCTCAACGCGCAGCTTTTGATCAAGCCCCAGCGACAACGCCACTTGCATCGCCTTCATGGTGTTGTCACGACAATCCGGATAGCCCGAAAAATCGGTCTCACACATACCCCCAACCAGCACGTTCAAGCCACGCCGATAGGCGACCGTGGCGGCAAATGTCAGGAACAGCAAATTGCGGCCCGGCACGAAGGTGTTCGGCACGCCATTTTGTTCGTACGCAATCGCAACATCACGCGTCAACGCGGTTTCGCTGATCTGCCCAAGCACGGCAAGATCAACGACGTGGTCTTCGCCCAACGTGTCGCGCCATTGCTGAAATGCGGCACGCATCTCACGGAGCGTTTCTTGGCGCACATCCATCTCAATGCGATGGCGCTGACCATAATCAAAACCAATGGTCTCCACCTGCGCGAAACGCTCCAGCGCCCACGCCAGACAGGTGGTCGAATCTTGCCCGCCGGAGAAGAGTACGAGCGCGCGGGACGCGTCATCCGTGCTGGAAAACATGGTCCGGCAGCGCCCTAAAACGGCTTCACGACGACCAGAATCACGATGGCAAACAGCGCAAACACGGGCAGTTCGTTAGCCACGCGAAAGTAGCGTTCAGACCGGACATTGCAGCCATCAGCAAACGCGCGCATTTGCACCAGACACCAGACGTGAAATGCGATCAGAAATAGCACGAACACGAGCTTCCACATCAGCCATTTGCCCGTAATGCCGTAACCGAACCAAAGCCAACAACCGAACACTATGGTCAGGATAGCGCCGGGTGTCATGATGCCCCAGAACAGTTTTCGCTCCATGATTTTGAACCGCGCGTCGCCGACAGTATCGACCTGCGACAGCGCCTGCACGTGGTACACGAACAGTCGTGGCAAATAAAAAATACCCGCCATCCATGTGACCATGGTGATGATGTGAAGCGATTTAATCCAGAGCATAAGGGGCTGTTTTTCTATCGGGGAGTCGTCGACACATTGCGTTTAATGACAGCCTTCAATTCCGTCAACCGCCCGTGAAAAAAGTGGCCCGTACCCGGAAACACGGTCACTGGTAAGCCCTGCGGTCGCGCCCAATTCATCACGTCGGCTAGTGGCACCACGTCATCTTCTTCACCGTGCACGATGATCGTGCTTTTGTCGACTTCAGGTATTTTGAAACGGTTAACGGCAGGCCCTACGAGCACCAGTTGCTGTGGCTGCGAGCGTGGTAGCAATTGCGTTTGAACGAAGCAGCCAAACGAGAAACCGGCGGCAATTAATGGTGTTGCTGCGGGCAGCTGCGCTTTCGCCCAGTCGAGCACGGCAGCTGCGTCTTCGGTCTCACCCACGCCGTCGTCGAACATGCCAGCACTATTGCCAACGCCACGAAAATTGAAACGTATCGTCGCGCACCGCAACTCCACAAAAGCTTTGGCCAACGTTTGCACCACCTTGTTATCCATCGTTCCACCAAACTGCGGATGGGGATGGCAAATTAGCGCCAGTGCGACGACCGCCGCGTCGCCAGATTGGGTGAATTCGATTTCGAGTGCGCCGCTGGGCCCATCGATCAGCTGTGTTGTCATGCCTGCATTTTATGCGGTCGGTCAGGCGCGCTGCCATACGGAATAGCGCGCGGCGCCGATGGCACCACAAATCGCCAAAACAACACGGCCGTCGCAACGAAAGGCCAGAGCAGAACAATGGTGTGTGTCAGCCCGTTTAAATGCAGCAGGTGGCCATAGTTCCAGCTAAAGAGCGACAGCGGTGCCTCGCTCGTAATCAAGTCGGGTATCAACAAGTTGATGATCACCCCGGACAACAGCGCGATGCCCGCGAGCACCGATTTTGCTCGACGCGGCAACCAGAACAACACCATCAACGCGAAAGCGCCGCCCGCAAGGCCCAGCGTGTGTCCGGGCCGCAGCCACTCGTCCCATGCCAGTGGTTTGAGCACTGCTTGCGCCGCCGCCGTCTTCATGGTGATGGCCGCGCCGATCACCAGCACCAGCGCAATGCCACCCATCCATCGCTTGCGCATCGTGAGGTCAGTGAAGAGACCGATACCGATCAACGCAGCTGCGGTTTGCGCAAATTCGACGATCACCACGGCCGGGTCGAACGCGGCTTGCTGTCCGGGGTGAAAGGTGGCTCCGAACAAGGGAATAGCAGGATTGATTTGTGCGAACAGCCACACGCCGAGCAACACCAGTTGCAAATCCGCCGAGCGTCCGGCCACAATTAATTCGTTGCGACTGCGACTGGCCCAGTCGGTCACCGGTTTGAACGCGATTAAACTCGCGCCCAGCATCGCGCCGATGAGCGCGCCTAGCGCGTTGGCCAGCAAATCCCGAACGCTCGCGTAGCGGGTCGGCAACCACATCTGTGCGGTTTCCATGCCGAGCGACAACAACGCGGAAAAAACGATAGCCATCGCGATTTTTGCCTTGAGCGACCAGCGGCGTGGCCAGGCAATGACGAGTGCAGCGCCGAGCGGAACATACGCAGCTACATTGAAAATGGCATCAGCAACTGCCCAGCGTTGGCCCCAATACCAGAGAAAATATCGCACCGGCGGTTCCGGTGCCACCCATCCAGTGAACGGCTGCAAACTGGCATAAACAATCACGCCGACACAAACAGCCGCCACCCATAGTGCAAGCGAGGGATGCGATGGGCGAGTGGGTTGAAGGGTCACGGCGCGCCACGCATTCACAAGTACGCGTGATCGACCTTGAATCCCAGAACATTAGTCTGGCTGGCGTCGAGATACAGCTTCACCTCAATCTCGGCGCCTGCCTCCAGTCCACGCACGAGACTGGCCGTAGCCGGGGCGAATTCGGCGGGCGTAAATACCCTTCGCACCACAAGCTCGCCGCCCAGGCCGTCCAGAGACAAGATGAGATGCGGATACGCTACGGCAGTCGCGCCAGAATTGCGCAGTGTGGCAGTAAAAATCAGGAGCCCTTTGTGGGCCGGGTCAGCCGCGAGATCCGTGCCCACAAAGCCCAGCGACTCTCCGCGTTTGGGCGGTGCCAGACGACAATCCAGATAAACGCATGCGGCCACCATGCCAGGTGCGAGCTGTGGCACACGGCTGGCGATGTCGTCGCGAAAGAAAAACGTGGATTGCGCTACCAGCCCAGCCACGCCGAACAGGCACAGCAGCGCAAACACCCATCGCATCGCCGGACTGCTAGCCTGAGGCGCAGGTCGCCAGCGGTAGTTATTCAGCGCTCCGGGCGGCGCAGGCATTGACTCCGCGAGCGAACGGTCGTCGACATCTAAATTGCGTACCGCCACAGTATCTTCACCCGCCGCGACGGGATCACTCTGCGTGATGTTCCCGCTCTCAGCGCCTCGCTCCTTCCACATTGAAGCAACCACGTCAGCGGGCGGCATTTCCTCCTGCGGTTGCATGGCTGGCATACCCTGAATGATCGTCTGCGGCGGCGTAACCTCTCCGTGATCATCAATCGGGTCAACAGAGGGTAAGGTGCCCTCAACCAGATGTTCAACCGCGTCGAAGATGCCGCGGCAGGCACCACAGCGCACCAGGCCTGCGTGCAATTTAACCTGCTCCGGCCGCACGCGAAATTTCGCACTGCAATGCGGGCATTGTGTGACCGCTGAAATCTGTGTGGGAACCGTCATGCCGCAATCGTAGCGTAGCGGGGAAACACTGCGGGATAACGCGCGGTCAAAACACTAATGACGCATACCTGTCATTCGCACCCAGCCGTCGCGCTCGGCCGTAACCGTCATCGCAATCCACGGCGCGTAGGCCGCCTGAATGCGTTCAATCTGTGGCGCGAGAATACCGGCCAGAGCAAGCTGGCCGCCGGTTTTAACCAGCGCGCAAATGGCCGGTGCGAGCACCGTCAACGGGCCCGCGAGAATGTTGGCCACCACCACATCGTATTGCTGGTTGAGCTCGCGGTCAGAGACGTCGTACTTCACGTTAAGGTCATTAGCGTGGGTGTTGAAGCGCGCGGTCTCGACGGCTTGCGGATCAATATCGACGCCGAACACGCTGGCCGCACCGAGCGCCGAGGCTGCCATCGCCAGAATGCCTGATCCGCAGCCGTAGTCGAGCACGGCCTTACCAGCAAGCGGCACGTCGCTCAGCCACTGCAAACAAAGCCGCGTCGTGGGGTGTGTTCCGGTGCCAAACGCGAGGCCCGGATCAAGGCGCAGGTTGATCGCCTCAGGTTGAGGAGGTTTGCACCAGGTGGGCACAATCCACAGGTTCGGTGTGATCTCGATGGGCTCAAACTGAGCTTGCGTTGCGCGTACCCAATCGGTTTCCGGCACCACTCGAAATTCGTGCAAGCCGAGGCTTTCAGGGTCGGCCGCGCGGAGCGTTTGCCAAAGCGTCTCCAGCGCATCAATCGAAGCGTCACCCTCAAACAGCGCAGCGATGCGGCTGTCCGCCCAGCGCTGCGTCAACGCCATGCCCGGTTCGCCAAAGATCGGTTGTTCGGCGTCACTTTCGGCGTTTAGATCAGCCACATCGACAGCGAGCGCGCCCGCTTCAAGCAAGGCGTCAGCGATTGCGTCCGCTGCAGCCCCCTTGACCGGGCCGGAAATTTCAATCCATGACAGGGCCATGCTTGCTACTTGCGCCGCTCGGCGAGTTTTGCCATGCGCTGCTCAAGATAGTGAATCGAGAAGCCGCCTTTGATGAACTGCGCGTCGTCCATCAGCTCACGGTGTAGTTGAATATTGGTCTTGATGCCCTCGACAATCATCTCGGACAGGGCGATGCGCATGCGGGCAATCGCCTGCTCGCGCGTCGCGCCATAGGCAAGCAATTTGCCGATCATCGAGTCGTAATTCGGTGGCACAAAGTAGCCGTTATAAGCGTGCGAATCAACGCGTATCCCTGGCCCGCCTGGCGGATGCCAGTTGGTGATGCGTCCTGGCGAAGGCACGAACGAATTCGGATCTTCGGCGTTGATGCGGCACTCGATGGCGTGGCCTCGTTTGATGATGTCCTTTTGTCGGAGCGTCATCCTCTGGTTGGCAGCAATCTTGATCTGTTCCTGCACGATATCGACGTCGGTGATCAGTTCCGTCACAGGATGCTCGACCTGCACACGGGTGTTCATTTCGATGAAATAAAACTCGCCGTTCTCATAGAGAAATTCAAACGTGCCTGCACCGCGATAACCGATTTTTTTGCATGCTTCGACGCAGCGCTCGCCAATCTTCGCGATCAGCCGATCAGCAATGCCCGGTGCCGGACCTTCTTCAATAATCTTTTGGTGACGACGTTGCATGGAGCAATCGCGCTCGCCCAGATACACCGCGTTTTTGTGCTGATCGGCGAGAATTTGAATTTCGATGTGGCGTGGGTTTTCAAGGAATTTCTCCATGTACACGGTGCCGTTACCGAACGCGGCAAGTGCCTCGCCTTTGGTCAGCGTTACTGCATTGATCAGCGCGCCTTCGGTATGAACGGTGCGCATGCCGCGCCCGCCGCCGCCGCCCGAGGCTTTGATGATGACCGGATAGCCAATGCTGCGTGCAATTTTGATGATTTCGCGAGGATCGTCCGGCAGCGCGCCGTCAACGCCGGGCACCACTGGCACTCCAGCTTTTTTCATCGTAAGTTTGGCGGAAACTTTGTCGCCCATCAGGCGAATGGTTTCAGCGCGCGGGCCGATGAATACGAAACCGGACTTTTCGACCTTTTCAGCGAAATCGGCGTTCTCGGACAAGAAGCCGTAGCCCGGATGAATCGCCTGCGCGTCGGTTACTTCAGCGGCCGCGATGATCGCTGGCACGTTCAGGTAGCTCTGCGCTGATGGTGCGGGACCGATGCAGACCGATTCGTCGGCGAGCTTGACGTATTTGGCGTCTGTATCGGCCTCCGAATGCACCACAACGGTCTTGATACCCATCTCGCGGCAGGCACGCTGAATGCGCAACGCGATCTCGCCGCGATTGGCGATGAGTATCTTTTCAAACATCTGCGTTGGCGGCTTTTTTGCCGCGGTCAATGAAAGCGCCATCAGATCTATTCCGTTTCAAAAGCAGGCAGGACGCGGCGGTGAGCCGCAGATAGCGCACTTGCGCAGCAAGGCGAAACCAACAAATTCAGGGTTGGCCAAAGCGAGGGTCTGGGGGCGCAATTACTCGATCATGAACATGGGCTGACCATATTCCACCGCCTGCCCCGACTCAACCATGATCGCCTTGATCACGCCCGCTTTGTCGCACTCAATCTCGTTCATCAACTTCATGGCTTCAATGATGCAAATGGTGTCGCCAACAGAGACCGTCGATCCGACATCAACAAATGGCTTGGCACCAGGCGCTGCCGAGCGGTAGAACGTACCGACCATCGGCGACTTGACCGCGTGGCCTTCAGGTTCGACCGGTACGGGTACGACCACAGCGGCGGCGGCTGTGGGGGCCTGTACCGGCGCGGCGTGGTGCATACCCATGCCTGGCACGCCTGGTTGCGGCATTTGCATCATTGGCGCACCGTACTGCATGATCGGCTGCATGCTGTTGGCGACGGTACGCGTAATGCGGACTTTCTCCTCGCCCTCGGTCACCTCAAGCTCGGCAATGCCAGATTCCTGGACGAGTTCGATCAGTGTTTTCAGTTTGCGCAGATCCATGCGACGGTCTCCTCGGATAGAAGAAAAAAGGGGAAGTAACCGGATCGGTTACCCGGCTGAGTTAGGGTTACGGCGCTACGCCGATGCCTGCGTCAGAAAGTCGAGCGCAAGGTCGTAACCACGCACGCCCAAACCGACGATGATGCCGCGCGCGGTCGCGCTCAGGTACGAGTGGTGGCGAAATTCCTCGCGGGCATACACATTGGTGATGTGCACCTCAAGAAACGGCAGCGAAGCGCCTGCGAACGCGTCGCGCAGGGCAACACTGGTGTGCGTAAGCGCACCAGCATTGATGATGCAGGCTTCGGTTCCGTCGGTGCGCGTGGCGTGAATACGGTCTATGAGCACGCCTTCGTGGTTGCTCTGCAAGCAGTCAAGCTGAAAGCCCAATTTTGCAGCGCGCTCTGTCAAATGCGCTTCGAGCTGCGCCAACGTCGTCGAGCCGTATTTTTCAGGCTCACGCGTGCCGAGCAAATTCAGGTTTGGGCCATGCAGTAGCAGGATGCGGGGCGTTGCGACAACCGGCTTTTCAGCTACCGCCGTTGCGAACGCGGCGCTGGTTGCCTTTGCGATGCTGGCAATGTCTGTTTTTGAAATAGTTTCAGTATCCTCGACCATCAAGACAGCCCCGCCTCGACCAGTGAGATCGCAGCGAGTTAAGTTGAGATGCCACTAGTTTGCCTGAAATTCCAATTTTCCGCTAGATTTGTTGCCGGATGGAGACAGGATTAATCTGCGAAATGATGGGCTGAGCCGCCACAACGCGCCCCTCCAATTACATTTCATCTTTAGACGGAAACGCTTGTTTGGTATGGGCTAGGCGCTGCATTACCCCGAAAGTCGATAAGCACGCTAATGCTGCCACAATCTCCAGCTGCTCTGTCTTTTCACTAAAAAGTTGTCTTGCGAATATATGCGGCTATCAAGACGATGAGTGGCGCACCACTTACGCGAAGATAGCGGCAATTTCGCCGTACTTAAGCTTACCTGTCCGACGAAGCATCACTTCGCCCTGAGGCGTGAAGATCAGCGTAAAAGGCAGCACCGCCTCTGGATTGCCCATGGTTTTCAACGCATCGAGCCACGCCACATCGCCCAAAAGCACCGGATAGTTGATCGCCAACTCTTTGACAAACTTCTCAACCGGCGCACGTCGATCAATGGCGACGCCCACAAATTGCAGCCCTTTCGCTGCGAAATCGTTTTGCGCTTTCACAAATTCGGGCATTTCTTCCCGGCACGGGCCACACCATGTCGCCCAAAAATTCACGATCAACGTCTTGCCTTTCCAGGTCGACATCGGCTGCGGTTTGCCGTCCAAACCTTCAAAGCTCGCCGCAAGCAACTTCGCCTCTTCGCCCGCGACGACGCCTCGTGTTAGCCACCAGTGCCCTCCAAATGCGCCTGCCGCACAGGCAGCCACGCCGCCCAAACCAAGCAACAGCATGCGTTTGGCCGTCGATGCCGGTGCGTTGGTGACCGTATCATCGGGAGTCGTCATTGGCTGACCCTGGGCATAAATTGCTGCTTGAGATTAATCGGTACCAGCTCACGCGCATGCACGTTTTTTGCGCCTGCGGCCAGCACAAAGGTTCGTCTGGCCGGTGGGTAACACACGCCCGCCAAGGCGGAGCAGCCCTGAAACACCACGGTCAGCTCGGTGCTGACGGTGAGCCTAGTCGCCGCAGATAGGCTGACCGGCTGCTCGTACACCTCAACCCGCCCAAAGTTGGGATCCATCTTGATTTTGCCGGGCGGCAGCTTGATTTTTTTGATCGCCTCGCCGTTTGCCAGTACTTCAAAGCGGTCGCGATACAGGTAATGCCCGGGAAGTACGTCAAACTTCACGACAAACCTGCCCGGCTCGAACGCGGCCTCTGTCGCGAAGGCCACATCCACAGCCAGCGGAGCAGGCGGCACAGCGGGCTCCTGAGCGATGCAAACCGATGCAAGGTGCAGCGCAAAAACGGCTGACAAAGACGCAACAAGTGTTCGCGCCAATCTGTCGCCAAGCGCACTTATTTGTCGTCTTACTGTCATACTTCGGATGCGGATGGAGGCGCTGAACAAATGACGCTGCTGACCTGACTGGCAACGCCAACGTCGTCTGCGTCATGACATTTTTCGCTGGAGACAACTATGCCCCTGCTTTTACTCGCAATTCTAGTCGCGATGCCCGTGCTTGACATCTACGCCACGGTTCGATTAGCCGAAGCATTGAACGTTCCCGGGTTGGCGCTGTTCGTTCCAGGCCTCATCTTCGGCGTGTTGCTCATGAAACGCGAAAGCCGCACGCTGCGCTCACAATTTGTCGGCGCGATGCAAAGCATGGCGTTGCAAGGCTTGGTATTTGATAGCGGACGGCGTATGCTCGCGGCCGTTTTGCTGCTGTTCCCCGGATTCGTCAGCGACCTGTTTGCCGTGTTTCTGCTGCTGGTGCCAAATCGTTCACTGCCCCAAGCTGCGGCGGCGTCCGTGCAGCCAGGGTCCAATACGGTGGACGGGGAATTCAGGCGCGTGGACTAACTGCTGGCCGCAACAACAACCATCCACCCAGCAAAACCATTGGCACGCACAGCCACTGCCCCATGGTCATCCCGAACGACAAAAATCCAAGGAACGCGTCCGGCTCGCGAAAAAACTCGGATATCGACCGTAATATCCCGTAACCCAGCAGAAAAGCCCCGGAGACACGGCCGGTAGCGCGCGGTTTACTCGAATAAATCCACAAAACAATGAACAGCAGTACCCCTTCCAGCGCAAATTGGTAGAGCTGCGAAGGGTGCCGGGGGATTTGGTCGACTGTCGGGAAAATCATAGCCCAAGGTAGAGAGGGGTCCGCAGCGCGCCCCGGCAACTCTGCGTTAATGAAGTTGCCAATTCGCCCTGACGCAAGCCCCAACGGCACCAGCGGTGCAACAAAATCGCCGACGCGCAGAAACGGGCGGTCGCTCCTCCGCGCATACAGCCACATCGCGAAAATCACGCCCAGCAGCCCCCCGTGAAAGCTCATGCCGCCCTGCCAGATCGCAAATATTTCAAGCGGATTGCTGAGGTAATAGCCGGGTTTGTAGAACAGGCAATAGCCAATGCGTCCGCCAAGCACCACGCCCAGAATGCCATAAAGCAGCAAATCATCCACGTCGGCGGGCTTCCATCCCTGCAAAATCTGCTTGCGCGCGCGGTAGGTGCCCAGCACCATGAACAGCACAAAGGCTACAAGGTAGGTTAGGCCGTACCAGCGGACGGCGAGCGGGCCGATTTGTAAAGCAATCGGATCAATTTCAGGGTGTATCAGCATCGGCTACTCCTATAAATTCGTTTTTCGGGCGAATTGCGTCGTTGCGGGGTGCTAGCAATCCTCATGTACCAGGGCGTACATTCTGGTTGCAGCGCGCCGCGCCGGGGTTACGCAAACTCGGCACTTCATCCCGAAAAGCCGAATTTCTAGAAGCACCCGTCGACCGCAAGTGTAGTGCCGAATAAAATCATCAGTCGTAGTTATCAACCACCGAGTACGCCCCGCTATGTCATTCAATCGCCGCAGCAAAACCATCACCGCAGGCATTGCCCGCTCACCCAACCGTTCGATGCTTCGCGCCGTGGGCTTTGGTGACAACGATTTCGACAAGCCCATCGTAGGTGTGGCCAACGGCCACAGCACGATGAACCCGTGCAACGCGGGCATTCAGCCGCTGGCGGATCGTGCAGTTGAGGCGATCAAGGCGGCGGGCGGCATGCCGCAGATGTTTGGCGTGATCACCGTGACTGACGGCATCAGCATGGGCACCGAGGGCATGAAATATTCGCTGGTGTCGCGTGAGGTGATTGCCGACGCTATCGAGACCGCGACGCAAAGCCAGATGATGGACGGCGTGCTGGTGCTGGGCGCTTGCGACAAAAACATGCCAGGCGGCATGATCGCCATGTGCCGCATGAATATCCCATCGATTTATTGCTACGGCGGCACCATCAAGCCGGGCAACTGGAAGGGTCAACCCCTCACCATCGTGTCGCCGTTTGAGGCCGTCGGCAAGATGGCCGCTGGCACCATCAGTCAGGAAGATTTTGACGGCATCGAAAAGAACGCCTGTCCCACACACGGCGCCTGCGGCGGCATGTATACGGCGAACACGATGTCGTCTTCATTCGAAGCGCTGGGCATGAGTTTGCTGGGTTCCAGCTCAATGGCGAACCCCGATCAGGAAAAGTCGGACAGCGTCGCGAAGTCGTCTGAGGTGCTGCTCAACGCGATCAAGAACAACCTGAAGCCGCTCGACATCATCACCAAGAAGTCGGTGGAAAACGCGGTCGCCGTGATCATGGCGACCGGCGGCTCAACCAATGCAGTGCTGCACTTCCTCGCGATTACGCACGCAGCGGATATCGACTGGACGATTGATGACTTCGAACGCATGCGCAAGAAGGTGCCGGTGCTGTGCGATCTGAAGCCATCGGGCCAATATGTGATGACCGATCTGCACGCCGTCGGTGGTGTGCCACAGGTCATGAAGATGCTGCTCAACAAGGGCTTGTTGCACGGTGATTGCATGACGATCACCGGTAAAACGATGGCCGAAGAACTCGCCAACGTGCCCGATCTTCCGGCCAAAACGCAAGACGTGATTCGCCAGCCGGACAACCCCATGTACGAGCAGGGCCACCTCGCGATTCTTAAAGGCAATTTATCGCCTGAGGGTTGCGTCGCGAAGATCACTGGCCTCAAAAACCCGGTGCTCACTGGCCCCGCGCGCGTGTTTAACAGCGAGCCCGAGTGCATGGAAGCCATCATGGCCAACAAGATCAATCACGGCGACGTGCTGGTGTTGCGGTACGAAGGACCGAAAGGCGGACCGGGCATGCGCGAAATGCTGGCACCGACCAGCGCCATCATCGGCAAGGGCATGGGCGAGACGGTGGCGCTGATCACCGATGGTCGCTTCAGTGGCGGCACTTGGGGCATGGTGGTCGGCCATATTGCGCCGGAAGCGCAGGTTGGCGGGCTGCTGGCGATTGTCGAAGAAGGCGATTCGATCACGGTGGACGCGCACAAACTGTTGCTGCAACTGAACGTGGACGAAGCGACCATTGCGGCGCGCATGTCGAACTGGACGGCACCCCCAATGAAGTACAAAAAGGGCGTGATGTACAAGTTCGCGC
>JANXNO010000239.1 GCA_025354075.1 Burkholderiales bacterium
CTGATTCTCCGGTCGCGATTGCCGCGCCGGAGCCCCTGGCAGAGCCCGGCCCCGATCCAGTACCCGCACCTGTTGCCGTCGCCGAGGCCGCGCCCGCGCCCGCCCCTGTTGTTGTTCCCGAGCCTGCGCCGGAGCCGCCCCCCGTCGTTCCGCCGGAGCCACCCGCCCGCATGCCACCGAAAAAAATCGAGTTGGCTTACACCGCGTTTTTGGGCGAACAAAAGTTTGAAGTCGGCCCCGTGAATTTGAGCTTCACGCACGACGCGGGGCGCTACAAATTGGTCGTCAAAGGGCGTGGTCGTGGCATTGCAGCGCTGCTGTATCCGGGCACGTTCACCGGCGAGTCCGAAGGACAAATCACCAGCGAAGGCCTGCGACCGGACAAATTCACCGAAGAGCGCGGCAACCCGGACAAACGGCGCGAAACCATTTTCGATCACGAAAAAAAGCTGCTGCGAATCCCAGAAAAAGACCCAATTCCGTTTGAAGGCGCGCCGCATGACGCGCTCACTTGGATTGTGCAGTTCTACTTCGCCGCGCCGAAAGGCGACAGCCTCACCTTCAGCGTCGGCACCTCGCGGCGCATGGACGTCTACACGCTTACCCGCTCGGCCGACGAAAAGATGGACTCGCCTGCGGGCGAGGTTCTGGCGCAAGTGTGGAAGGGCGGGCGCAAACCCGAGGCCGACGGCAAACCTAATGGCAGCGCCACCTTCTGGCTGGTGCCCGCGTGGCATTACGTGCCGTTCAAACTCAAGGTGGTGAACGCGCAGGGACGGAGTGCGTCGTTCGAATTGACGGCGGTGAATGCTGAATAGCTTTTCGTTGAAAGCGCCTGCGAATATGGGCGTAGTGCAATGAATGGTGATTTATCGACTATTGGCATAAATAGGCGCTTAGCCCATATTGAATAATGCATACAGCGTAAAGCTGTATAGTAATTTACCGCTGCGGCGCAGTTTTCATCGCGTCGCAAACCACGCGCCACAATCCCTCGGCAACCTCCGTGAGTTCGGCGCGCGGACGAAACAGCCGCACTTCAATCGGCACCGTCCAGCGCGCATTTCCGGCGGGTACGAGCCGCTTCGCTTCAAGCTCATTCACGATCAGGCTATGCGGCAGCCACGCGATGCCGCGGCCTTCCAGCGCCATCGTTTTCAGCAGCACCGCGTGATGCGCGGTGAACACCGTGGTGAACCGACGTGCCTCAAGCTCCGCCTTCATCACCGAACGCATGATCTGCCCGATACCCGACGCTTCGCCGTACATGAGCACCGGTAGTGGATCGTTGGTACGCACGGGCAAATTTTTCGCCTTGCCAAGCGCATGCATCGGCTCGCCCGACGCCGCTGCTGCGGTCACCGGAATCAACCGATCCTCGCCCACTTTGGCAAACATAAACTGCGCATCATCCAGCCGATTGCCCACCGCCGGATGTCCGTGACACAACAAAAACTGCGCGCGCCGTTGCAACATCACGTCCTCGCACGCGGCAAAACTGTCCGACACCATTTGTATCGGCCCCATCTTGCGACCAACGGGCAATCGTGCTTCTATGCCACTGAGCCACGACGGGAAAAGGGTGAGCGATAGCGCATGCGTCGCTGCGAACTGCAAGCTCGCGGCGGCCTGTTCATGCACCGCGCGCGCCGCCAGTCGTGACGCCTCCAGCCGCAACAACATGTCGGCAATATCGGGTTGCAACCGCTTGCCCGCTGCCGTCAGCGTGACCGGATGCGAGGTGCGATCAAACAGATCAACTCCCACCCATTCTTCGAGTGATTTGATGTGACGGCTGAACGCGGGCTGCGCGATGTTGCGCGCCTGCGCCGCACGCGAAAAATTACCACTTTCGGCGAGCGCCAAAAAGTCTTCTAACCAGTCAAGGTCAAGGGGTCGATTTCCTGGGCCCATCTGTTTTTGAATAGTTCTATCTGTTTCAAGTATTGGACGAAGCCCGGCGCGCTCGCAACAATTCGCCATCGCATTTTCGATGACCTCGCTGCAACCACTCATGCCCACCATCGCCAACTATCGCAGCATTATCCCCGCAATCTCCACGCAATCTCCACGCCGTTCCTTGACGACAACCGCATCGACGAGCCCGCGCTGCGCAAGCTCGCGTCGTGGCTCGCCACGCACGAGGGCATCGTCGCCGTCATGACCAACGGCCACACCGGTGAAGTGTTCGCGCTGACGCCGGAGGAGCGCGCCGAGGTGACGCGCATCGTCGCCGACGAACTCAAGGGCAAGCTGCCGGTCATTTCATCGGTGGTGTGCGAGGGTTTGAGCGACGCCGCACATCATGCCAAGCTTGCCAAAGCTGCAGGCGCAGCGGGCATCGACGTCATGCCGCCGCACCACTGGTTGCGCTTCGGCTTTCATCCCGATCATGCGACGGATTACTTCAAAAACATCTTTGATGCGAGCGGGCTTGATCTGATTTGTCACGTGTATCAAGCGTGGACCAAGGCGTCTTATTCATCCGCGTTGCTCGCTGATCTGGCGCGCGTGCCGTACGTGCAGGCGTTCAAAGTCGGCCAACGCGACATGAGCAAATACGCACGCGACATCAAGGCCATCCGCGATGCGGACGCGACCAAAGCGATCCTCACCTGTCACGACGAATATTTGCTCTCATCCATGGTGCAAGGCGTTGACGGCGCGCTGGTCGGCTTTGCTAGCGCTGTCCCGCAACTCATCATCGATCTGTGGAACGCCGTGAAAGCGGGCGATCTGCACAGAGCGATGGCGGTGCAGGCACTCATCACGCCGATTAAGGAAGCCGTCTACGGCGCGGGAGAACCCACGGGTGAGGCGCATGCGCGTATGAAGGCCGCGATGAAGTTTGCGGGTGGGCTCTCGAGCGCGCATGTGCGTCCGCCGACGCATGCGCCGAGTGCGCAGGAAAACGACGTGATTCGCAAGGCGTTGGCGCTGGCGGGGTTGCTTAAGACGTAGTGGAACGATTGAGGTTTTGTCATTCCCGCGACGGCGGGAATCTAAACCCAAAACGTCGGGACAACACACGCCGGAATGACGCCGCAGGGCGCTAGGTGTGGATTCCCTCCGTCGCGGGAATCACAGGGCAAGACGAGCCTGAAGCACTCAAATTAATTCGACAAGATACAAATAAATCAGGAGGACACTTTGACACTAAAGTTCATCGCACGCACGCTGCTCGCCGTGGGTTTCGTTGCGCTTGGCACCACGGTTTCCCACGCCCAACCCTACCCCAACAAACAAGTCCGCGTGATCATCCCGTTCCCGCCAGGTGGCACGCTGGACACGGTCGGCCGATTGCTCGCACAAAAGCTAGGCGATCAAACCGGTCAGGTCTTCGTCGTCGAAAATCGTCCCGGCGGCAATGGCACCATCGGTGCTGATGCGGTAGCAAAGGCAACGGCTGATGGCTACACGCTGCTGTTCAACGCATCCACGTTCACCACGTCGACGATTGCGCTGAAATCGCCGCCGTACGATGCCGTGAAAGACTTCGCGCCGATCGCGCTAGTTGCCAAAGCGCCACTCGCCGTGGCCGTCGCAAAAGAGTTGCCAGTGACGGACGTGAAGTCGCGCATCGCGCACGCCAAAGCCAATCCCGGCAAACTGTCTTTCGCTGTGGGCTCTGTCGCCTCTGCCGGTCATCTGGCAACCGAGCAACTGCGTCGCAGCGCCGGGCTCGACTTCCTCATCGTGCCGTACAAAGGCTCCACGCCTGCGTACCAGGATTTGCTGGGCAATCGCATTACAGGTTTCATCGATCCGATCCTCGGCTCTGCGGGCTACGCAAAAGCCGGGCAACTGAAAGTGATCGCGGTCACTTCTGCAAAGCGCGTCCCGTCCATGCCCGACATTCCGACGGTCGGCGAATCGGTGCCGGGTTATGAAGCGTTGAGTTGGTACGGTCTGTGGGCACCGGCAAAAACGGCAGCAGACATCGTGCAAAAACTCAATGCGGAAACCAACAAGGCGCTCGCGGGCGATATGAAAGATCGCCTGCTCGGCAACGGCCTGATTATCGAAGCAGGCAGCCCGGATGACTTCGCGAAGTTCCAGCGCGACGACACGGCTCGCGCCATGAAAATCATCAACGAAGGCGGCATCAAGCTTGAGTGATGTGTCCTCATCACTGAAGCACGCAGTCGTTACCGGCAGCAGTTCCGGCATTGGTCGTGCCATCGCGCAAGCCCTGCTGGAGGCGGGCTGGCGCGTGACGGGGTTTGAACTTGCAAGCGCCACGATCACGCATTCGGCGTTTAGCAACGTCAGCGTTGACCTCACGAACGGCGATGCGTTGCGCGCCGCGGCGAATGACGTCGGCAACCTCGACGCGCTCGT
>JANXNO010000266.1 GCA_025354075.1 Burkholderiales bacterium
CGTCCACCAAACCCACTCCAACAACGAATCGGGAGCCGCGCGGGTTGCTCTTCGACACGCGAAAAGTGGATACGGAAGTCCGTGCCGTAGTACTTGAAGGCACCTTACCCTACGCAACGATAGTAAAGATTTCGCTTGACATCAGCGCCGATCTCAAGTTGTGGCGGACGCTAGTGTCTGATGCGCCAGTATTCGATTTCGGCAACGACGGCCCAAGCAATCGCCGCATTGCGTTGCCCATCGCGCAGACCTTTAAGGATCAGTATGTGCGGCTCACGTCGAACCTGCCCGGTGGCCCGCAAATCATCGCGTTGACGACCGTTAGCGCGGGTTCGGTGAAGGTGGTGCAACCGGCCGCGATCCCGCTCGGCGCGCCGGTGATCACAGCTGATAACGCAGTCGAATGGACGCTCTCGACTGGCTTCCGCGCGTCCGGCCTGCGCTTGCAAACAACTGCGAACAACACGCTGATGCCCGTGCGCATCCTCACCCGATCACGCGCTGGCGACCCGTGGCAGCCCATCGCGAGCACGGTCGTTTACCGCCTGCCCGGAACGCCCGGTACCGATGGCGTCAACCCGTCGCTGCCCATCAACGCCACACTCGCATCACAGGTCCGCGTCGAGGCGTTGCGCGGTTACAGCCTGACCGGTGTGCCACTCACGCTAGCGCTGGAATATCCGCCGTTGCAAGTGCTCTTTATCGCGACGGGAGATGGACCGTTTTCGATTGCCACCGGCAAATCGGGGCTTGACACAGCCTCACTGCCCGTCGCGACCTTGATGCCGAACTACGCGCCGGGCGCAGAGTTCGCCACGCCGCTATTGCAAGCCACAAACATCACCGTCGATTCAAAACCACGCACGGCGGGGCAACGCGCCAAGGATTTGCTGGGCGATTGGTTCAACCGCTCTGCGCTGCTGTGGGCGGTGCTGGGTCTGGCGGTCCTAGTGCTGGGTGGCCTCGCGGTTTCGCTACTACGCGCGCCAGTGAAGCGATAGGAAGCCTGACCGAGTATTCAGCAACAGCTTTTCTGCGAAATAACCGACTGTCTTGGGGTAGAAGCTTGTTTTATTAATAAATCGACTTAAGTAATTTATTGCCATCAGGCCCACGATCAATGGGGCTTTCAGACAAAAGCTAATCAGCTAATGCCTCGTTTGCGGAACGAAGGGTGCAGCCACCAGCTGGCGAATACGTCCAAGCAAGCTGGCGTAGTCAGGGTCGGCCAGATAGTTACTGACCCTTGCATCGCCGCAAAGCGCAAACGCATCGTCCAGTAGCCGCCAGTCTTCAGCGCTCAGGCAGCGTTCCGCCTGCGGCAATATGAGTTGCTCCTCGATGGCCATATGGTTCATCAGATGCGCAACGTAGCTGCCGCACGCGGACTCAAATCTTGCACGGCGCGTCCATCCGATCATCTCCCAAGCCAGCAACAAATGCTGCAGGTGGCGTGCGGACGCTTCGCTCTGTGCGTGATCCTGGTCGAGCAGGCGCACGGCGTCGGCTGCATCCTGCGACGCGGTGGCCACTTTTGGGAACAACAGCCTGGACTCTTTCGGATGATGC
Organism: Burkholderiales bacterium; assembly: GCA_025354075.1. Lineage (GTDB taxonomy): Bacteria > Pseudomonadota > Gammaproteobacteria > Burkholderiales > Casimicrobiaceae > Casimicrobium. The sequence continues at coordinate 1,570 of JANXNO010000266.1, forward strand.
TGAGCTTCGTGAAACTCGTCGATACAGAAAAATATTGCCCGTAGCGCTGTGAAGTAGTCAGACGTTGGGTTGCCGGGTCCGCGCTCAACCAGCGCCAACATGGAGCGCAACATAACGCCAAGCGCAGAATGCTCCTCTCGAATGATGCGCACACTTTGATGAGGCATACTCATACTCCCTGTCCGGAAAAGCGTCCGGCGTTACGCGTCTTCGCCCACGCCGATGGGGGCGGGTGCGTTCAGCACAATCTGCGCAAACAGACGCTGGTAGGCCGGATCCGCAGGGTACTTCCCGGATAGCGGATCGCGATTGCTTTCAAAGGCGTCATCCAGTTCCCGCCACTCCTCCGCGCTCAACCACTGCTGCGCTTCGGGCAGTATCACCGTTTCTTCGAGCTGCATGTGATCAAGATAAAAATTGACGTAGCGCAGGCACGCCCCTTCGAATGCGCCGCGCCGCGTCTCGCCAATCAACTCCCACGCCAGCAGCAAATGCTGAAGCTCGCGCACCGCCGCTTCGCCCCGCGCGTGATCGCGGTCGAGCCTTTTAACAGCCTCGGCAGCATGGTGCGACGCTTGCGCGACTTTCGGAAACAGCAACTCTGTTTCCTTTGGATGATGCAGTCGCTCGGGAAACTCATCCACATAAAACAGCATCGCACGCAACACCGCGAAGAAGCGATCCGCATCCTTCTTGGGTCCGCGCTCTACCATGAGCTGGAGCGATCGCAACAACGCCGCCAGCGCGGCGTGCTCTTCGCGGATGATGCGCAGACTGGCATGCGACATGTGAGCTCTCCCCAACCGAACCGTAATGAATGAGCGCAGAATCGCATATGCACGCAAAATTAATATTGATTTGGGTCAGCATATTGGGTGCTGCCAGAAATTCGTTTTTCGGATGAAGTGCATGGCACGGAGCGCGCAGCAACCGGAATGCAGGCGCAATTGTGGGCACACCGCAAGGCCGCGATTCGCGCGACAAACGGATTTATAGACGTGCCCTTTACTAGAATCCTCAAGGATGAACCCAAGTAACGACCTCCCCATCCAGCTGGCCGACGTGCAAGCCGCCCGCGACAGAATCGCTGGCGCGGTGGCACACACACCCTGCCTGCATTCGAAAACACTGTCGCGCATTTTTGAGTGCGAGGTGTGGCTAAAGTTTGAAAATTTGCAGTTCACCGCGAGCTTCAAGGAGCGCGGTGCGCTGAACAAGCTTTTGCTGCTGACGGCCGCCGAAAAATCAAGCGGCGTGATCGCCATGAGCGCAGGCAATCATGCGCAAGGCGTGGCCTATCACGCCGGACGGCTTGGCATTCCAGCAATCATCGTGATGCCTGCCTACACCCCCTACATCAAGGTGCGCAACACCGAGGGCCATGGGGCCAAAGTGATCCTGTTTGGCACGACGCTGGCCGAAGCCTCGCTGCATGCGCGCGAGCTGGCAGCAAAGCATCACTACACGTTCGTTCATCCGTTTGACGATCCGCACATCATCGCCGGACAGGGCACCCTGGCCCTTGAAATGCTGGAAAGCGCGCCGCATCTCGACACGCTGGTCGTTCCGGTCGGTGGCGGCGGCTTGCTGGCGGGTTGCGCCGTTGCCGCACGTGCAGTCAAGCCGGACATCGAAATCATTGGCGTGGAGTCGACAACCTTTCCTGCGATGGCGCAACGATTGCGCGGACAGGAAGTGCGCGTCGGCACAGAGACGATTGCCGAAGGCCTGGCGGTGCGCGACATTGGCGAACTGCCGCTGACGATTGTGCGCGCGCTGGTCAACGATGTGATTCTGGTAGATGAGTCGACGATTGAAGAGGCCATCGCGCTATTGATCGACGTTGAAAAAACCGTGACTGAAGGTGTAGGTGTAGTGGGGATCGCAGCGCTGTTGCAGCACCGCGGGCGCTTTGTTGGCAAGACCGTAGGTGTAGTGTTGTGCGGCGGCAATATCGACTCGCGCATTCTCGCCAGCATCCTGATGCGCAACCTCGTGCGTGAAGGCCGTCTGGTGCGCGTTCGCGTCAGCCTGCCGGATATCGCTGGCTCACTCGCCAAGCTCACCAAGGTGGTCGGCGACGCGGGGGTCAATGTCGTGGACGTGGAACACCAGCGTTTGTTTGGCGTGTTTAGCGTAAAGTCCACCGAGGTCGAGCTGACGCTTGAAACACGGGATCGTAATCATGTGACGCAGTTGCTCGCAGAGCTTGAGTTGCATGGGTTTGCGGCACATCTGCTGGGGGCTACCGATTGATGCTGCCTGAGAACATGTGCTTCATTGAACGCGACTGGCTATCGGCCAATCACGTCATGTTTTGTGACGGCGATAGTGCGACATTGATCGATTCGGGCTATGGCAAATTCAACGACGTCACGATTGAAAAAGTAGATGCCGCGTTGAGTGGTTGGGGCCACCCTTCGCTTGATCGCATCGTCAACACACACATCCACAGCGACCACATTGGCGGCAACGCAGCGCTGCAGCGGCTGCACGCGGGTTGCTCAATCACGGTGCCCGTCGATGAGCAACCGGCACTTGTCAATTGGGATGCACCAGAGCAGATGTTGACGTACGCCGATCAGGAGGCTGAGCGCTTCGCGTGGGACGATGTGATTGAGCCGGGGCAAACAGTGTCGCTGGGTGGCGAGTCGTGGCAGGCGATTGCCACACCGGGGCACGACATGGGGTCGCTGGTGTTTTATTCAGCGAAATTGCGCATCCTGATTTCGGCGGATGCGCTGTGGGAAACTAGCTCTGGTTTTGTGCCGCCGCAAGCCATTGATCCGGAGCCGCTCGCTGCGCAACGCGCAACCTTCAAACGGTTAGCCGAGCTTGACGTGGCGCTGGTAATTCCGGGTCACGGCCCGATGTTCACCGACTATTCGGGTGCGCTGAAACGAGCGAACGAGAAACTGGAACTGTTCGCCACCGACGACCTGCGTATTGCCAAAAACGTGGTCAAGGGCATGTTCATTTATTCGATGATGTGGCGCGGTGGTATGCCAGTGGTCGATCTGCCAGCTTACGTTGCACGCATCGGCGTGCATCGTGACTACAACGCGCAATTTTTCAAAATGAGTGATGAGGGATATGCTGACTGGTTGCTTGGCGAGGCCGTGCGCGCAAGTAAAGTACGCATCGAAAATGACGCAATCGTCAGCGTTTAATCGCTGCGATTTTTTGTTTTACGGCGAACGGTTGAGCCGCTGCGTCGAAGTCATCGCCCTCCTCAAAAGCGATGACGCGAAGCGTGTCTCGCGTTAACGTCAGCAACTCATTGGAGCGTAAAAGAAAATCCGGTCGCGACGGTTTGCCGTATCGCTCGTTGCCATCCATGAATGTCTCGTAAAGCAGCACACCACCCGGTTTGATCGTTGCGAGTAACGCTGTAAATCTGGGTCGCCAGAGGTAGTTGCACACGATGATGGCATCGAACGACGACGGCGCATAAGGCCATGCGTCGGTTTCGATATCTCGGCACTCAACTGAGACATTGTGGGTCGTCGCAAGCGATTGCAGCGCGGCAGCGTCGCGATCGACGGCGGTTACGCGTGCTCCGCGCCCTGCGAAAAAGCGTGCGTGGCGGCCGTGACCGCAGGCAACGTCGATGACACCTGAAGCGGGTGCTATCAACATCGCGTGATCAACAAACCACGGACTTGGCGTTTCTTGTGAATGCATCGGAAATCTATGATCTAGCCCCTCTCCCGCGCGCGGGAGAGGGAACAAACCACAAAAAACCACTACCGCGCGTTATTGGCATCCACCACCGCCAGTGCCGTCATGTTGACAATTCTGCGCACTGTGGCGCTCGGCGTCAGGATATGAACAGGCTTTGAGCAACCCAAAAGAATCGGGCCGATCGCAACGTTATTGCCAGCACCCGTCTTCAGCAAGTTGTATGAAATGTTCGCCGCGTCGATGTTCGGGAATACGAGCAAATTGGCTGAACCGGTCAATGGTGAATCAGAAATCACAGTGCGACTGCCCTCGTCCAGCGCGCCGTCTCCGTGCATTTCGCCGTCGACCTCAAGCGCCGGAGAGCGCTCGCGTATCAGTGCCAGCGCTTCACGCATTTTGAGCGCGGACGGCGTGTTCGCCGTCCCGAAATTTGAGTGCGACAGAAGCGCTACTTTCGGCGTAATACCGAAGCGTTGCAGCTCGTCTGCCGCCATCAACGTGATCTCCGCGATCTGCTCGGCAGTAGGGTCGTAGTTGACATGCGTGTCAACGAGGAACAGCAAGCGACCGGGCAACATGAGCCCGTTCATGGCAGCGTACTCGTGCGCGCCTTTGCGCAGTCCGAGCACTTGATCGATGTAGTGCAAATGAATGTCGTGCGTGCCGTAGGTGCCGCAGATCATGGCGTCGGCGTCGCCTTTCTTCACCATCATCGCGCCGATCAGCGACAGGCGGCGGCGCATCTCGATTTTGGCGAGCGGCTGCGTCACGCCAGCACGCTGCGTGAGGCGGTGATACTCCTGCCAGTAATCGCGGAAGCGGCTGTCTTGCTCGGGGTTGATGAGTTCAATGTCCACGCCCGGTTTCATACGCAGGCCGAATTGCTCCAGCCGCTTTTCGAACACAGCAGGCCGCGCGATCAGGATCGGTTTGGCGATGCCTTCGTCGATGACGACTTGCACCGCACGCATTACGCGCTCGTCTTCGCCCTCAGCAAACACCACGCGACACGGCGTCTTGCGAGCCGCGTCGAAGATCGGCTTCATGACAGCGCCGGAGTGATACACAAACTGCGCGAGCTGCTGTTTGTACGCGTCGAAATCCTTGATTGGACGCGTGGCCACGCCCGAGTCCATCGCGGCCTTGGCAACCGCTGGCGCGATGCGCACGATGAGGCGCGGATCGAACGGTTTTGGAATCAAATATTCAGGACCGAACGACAGCGATCCGGTGTCACCATACGCGGCGGCAACTTGATCGTTTTGCTCGGCCATCGCGAGATCGGCAATGGCTTTGACCGCAGCAACTTTCATCGCTTCATTCACCACGGTCGCGCCGACATCGAGTGCGCCCCGAAAGATGAACGGAAAGCAGAGAACGTTGTTCACCTGATTTGGATAATCGCTGCGCCCAGTGGCAATGATTGCATCCGGGCGTGCTGCTTTCGCGAGGTCAGGCATGATCTCCGGCTCGGGGTTGGCGAGCGCGAGAATCAACGGACTCTTGGCCATTTTTGCAAGCCACTCAGGCTTCAACACGCGCGCAGCAGACAGGCCAAGAAACACGTCGGCACCGTCAAGCAACTGATCGACCGTGCGCAGATCCGTCACCTGTGCGTAGCGCGCCTTGTTGTCGTCCATTTCTTCAACGCGGCCCTTCCAGACCACGCCTCTGATGTCCGACACCCAGATGTTTTCCTGCTTGATGCCAATGGCAACCAGCATGTCCAGGCACGCCAGCGCTGCAGCGCCCGCACCCGAACACACGAGCTTCACGTCTTCAGGCTTTTTGCCGACGACGCGCAAACCGTTGGTGACTGCTGCCCCAACGATGATGGCGGTGCCGTGTTGATCGTCATGAAAGACCGGAATCTTCATGCGCTCGCGCAACTTTTTCTCCACGTAGAAGCATTCAGGCGCCTTGATATCTTCAAGGTTGATACCGCCAAAGGTGGGCTCCATCGCCGCAATGATGTCCACCAGCTTGTCCGGATCAAGCTCATTCAACTCAATGTCAAAGCAGTCAATGCCGGCAAACTTTTTGAATAGAACGGCCTTGCCTTCCATCACCGGTTTCGCCGCGAGCGGGCCGATATTGCCCAGGCCCAACACGGCCGTGCCGTTAGTGACGACGCCGACCAGATTGCCGCGCGCCGTCATGTTGTAGGACTCAGCCGGATCACGAACGATCTCTTCGCATGCGAACGCCACACCGGGCGAATACGCCAGTGCCAGATCGCGCTGGTTAGTCATCGTCTTGGTCGCGCTGATCTCCAGCTTGCCCGGTTTCGGGTAGCGGTGATAGTCAAGCGCGGCTTCCTTAAGCGATAGCACTTTGGTGGTGTCGGTCATGGGCTCCGCCTTATTTCATCTTTGGAATTTATGCTCCAATTTTATGGCGGTTCGCTGTCATCGCGCTAGTAAGACTGGACTGTCGTGCTTTTTCGTAGATAACCGGATAAGAGGGTCAGAAATCGCGCCTACGCTTGCGACCTGCAGCGAGGTCGCCAGCGGCCGCCGACCCGATGCGCAATAAATACTTATTGCCGAGCTTGGAGGCGGCCCCGGCCGCCATCGTCCGTTTGTTCACAACATTTGAAATGGCCTTGCGGTAACACTGCGTCAGCTCACTCGCCGACAAAGACCACCGCATTCATCAATCTGCGTAGCTTTTAGCCACCCAGATACGCCGCCTTTACCGCCGGGTCGCTCTTTAATTTCTCCGCTGGGCCATGCACTGATATTCGTCCGTTTTCCAGCACGTAGCCGTAGTCGGCCACATTCAATGCGGCGGCTGCAAATTGCTCAACGAGCAGCATGGTGACGCCCTGCGCCTTGAGGCGCTGGATGATATTGAACACCTCTTCTACCAAAATCGGAGCGAGACCCATTGATGGCTCGTCCAACAATACAACCTCCGGATTGAGCATGACTGCGCGCGCCATCGCCAGCATTTGCTGCTCGCCACCGGACAACGTTCCCGCGAGTTGCGTGGTGCGTTCTTTCAGGCGCGGAAACATTTCCAGCGCGCGTTGCAGGTCGGACTCTACGTCGCCTTTGGGGCGGGCGTTGGTATAACGCACAAACGCGCCGAGGCGGATGTTGTCGAGCACGCTGAGCGTCGGGAACACACGACGGCCTTCGGGCGAATGCGCGAGCCCGAGTTTGGCGATTTGGTGTGATTCGAGGCCTGTGATGTCGCGGTCGCCCAGCGTGATCTTGCCGGCGACCGGCTTGATCATGCCGGAGACCGCGCGCATCGTAGTCGTTTTGCCTGCGCCGTTGGAGCCGATCAGCGTGACGACTTTGCCTTTAGGCACGTTGATCGAGATGCCGTGCAGCACTTCAACTTTGCCGTAGCTGGCTTTTAAATTTTCGATGTTGAGCATATGAGTTCTTCCTGCAATCAATGCGCAAGTTCGTCGGAACTGGAGCCGAGATACGCCTCGATCACCTTTGGGTCGCGCTGCACGTCGGCGGGTTTGCCCTCAGCGATTTTCTGGCCGAAATCGAGCACGGTGACGGTGTCGGAAATGCCCATCACCACGTCCATGTGGTGCTCAATCAGGATGACCGTGATGCCGTTGTCGCGGATCTTTTGGATCATCGCCATGAGCTCCGGTAGGTCCGCCGGAGGTAAGCCTGCGGCAGGCTCGTCGAGCAGCAACAAGGCCGGGCTCAAGCCTAGTGCGCGGGCAATTTCCAGCAGTCGTTGTTTGCCGTACGGCAGATTGCGCGCCTGCTCATCGCGCATGTTGGTGAGGCCAACAAACGCGAGCAAACGTGCAGCTTGTTCACGCGCGGCGTGGTCTTCGCGTTTGTAGCGCGGCGTGTTTAGCATCACGTCGACGATATTGCTTTTGTAGGTGTGATGCAGTCCGACCAAAATGTTGTCAGTGGCGGTCATCTCGCCGAACAGTTGCACGTTTTGAAAGGTACGCGCGATGCCCGAGAGCGCAATGCTTGACGGGGTGTGCCCGACCACGGTTTCGCCGTTAAAAACAACCTTGCCGTCGGTGGGCACATAAATGCCTGTAAGCACGTTCATCATGGTGCTTTTGCCGGAGCCATTGGGGCCGATGAGTCCGTGTATCGAGCCGCGCGCAACGTTCAAATCGACCTGGTTCAACGCCTTCAAGCCGCCGAATTGCATGAGTATCTTTTGTGCCTGCAACAGGTCGCCCGTGCCGCCAATGGCGTGGCTTTCGGGCGACCATTCAGTGAGTGCTGTTGCAGTCGATGCGCTAGGCGTGGTCGCCGGTTTGACGAACCGTCCGACACTCTCGCGAACAAAGCCCACGATGCCATCTTGCAGGTAATAGACGACGAACAGCGTCATCAACCCGAAGATGGTTAAACGCCAATCGGTGATGCTCTTGAGTTGATACGCAAAAATCACCATGCCGACGGTTGCGATCACTGGAATGGCGATTTCGCGGGCGGTCTTCACGCCTTTCGAGAAGTTATAAGCCGCGACGCCGACAACGATAACTGCCAACGCCACCGCAATCTTCCTGAACAGCTCGATGTCCGAGAGAAGGCTCGGCAACATCACCACGATCACCGCACCAATCAGTGCGCCAGAGCGGGTTTTGCGACCGCCCATGATCACTGCGAGCAAGAACAAAATCGTAAGCTCGAAGTTGTACGTGTTCGGTGAAATGTATTCTTCCGAGTACGTGTAGAGCGCACCCGCCAAGCCCGCAAACGCCGCGCTAATCACAAAGGCGTACACCTTGTAGCGATACACCGACACGCCCATGCAATCGCACGCCACAGGGCTGTCGCGAAGCGCCTCGAACGCGCGACCGAGATGCGATTTGAGGATGCGATGCACCACAAGCAACGCCACGGCCAAGAGCGCCAGCACCACGTAGTAATACTCAACCTCGTGCAGCTTGTGACCGAAGATGGTGGGCTTCGGCACCTTCACACCAATCGGGCCTTCGGTGAGGAAGGTCATCTCGTTGATGAGGATTTGAATAATGGTGCCGAAGGCGAGCGTGACCATCGCCAGATACGGCCCGATTACGCGCAGCGCCGGCAGCGAGAGTATCGCGCCAAACACAGCCGTCACGCCAATGGCCGCAGGCACCGCCAGATAAAACGGCGCACCGAGTTTGAAGAAAAGCACGCCTGCCGTGTACGAACCGACGCCGAACAGCCCCGCGTGACCGAGCGAGACCTGCCCGGTGTAGCCCACCACGATGTCCAGGCCAAACAACAGAATCGCGTAGATGAGGATCGTTTCAACCAGATGCACGTAATACGGATTCGGCACGGCCAGCGGGAACACCGCCAGCGCCGCAAGTACAGCAAGTGCGCCGTAGATGGATGTGTTATTCGATTTCATGATGCGAGTTTCGGTCAAACTTTTTTGATGGCCATCTTGCCAAACAACCCGGCAGGCTTGACTGCCAGTACCAGCAGCAACAGCACCAGACCGGGTACATCTTTGTAACCTGTTGAAATGTAGAAGCCGGTGGTCGTCTCAGCGATGCCAAGAATGAGTCCACCGACGATGATGCCGAGGCCCGAGTTCAATCCACCAATAATGGCCACGGCAAATGCCTTGAGGCCGAGCACAGCGCCCATCGTCGCGCCAGTAAGCGTGAGCGGGGCGACGAGCACACCCGCGACGGCAGCCGTCACCGACGACAAAGCGTAAGAAAACGTAATCACTGCGCTGGTGTTAATGCCCATGAGCGACGCTGCATCGCGGTCGTTTGACGTGGCGACCACGGCCTTGCCATAAATCGATTTGCGATTGAAAATTTCTACTGCAGCCATCATGGCAAGCGCGCCGACGACGACCACAATCTCCATCGGCAGCACGTTGGCACCGAACAGTTTGATCGGTGACTCTGGCAGGGGCGACGGAAACTTGAGATCGTCTTTGCCCCAAATATTTTCCGCGACGTTTTTGAATATGATGGCCAGCGCAATCGTCGACATGATCCAGCCGAATTCGCTCTTGATTTTGATCGCGGGACGCACGCCGATCCACTCAACAAATGCGCCCTGAAACGCGCCGAACACGATCACGAGCGGAATCATCAGCCAGTAATTTAAATACGGCCCGCCGTGAATGTTGCCGACCAGCGACAGGCCAACCAGCGCACCGAGCATCAGCGACTCGCCTTGCCCGAAATTGAGCGTGCCAGAGGTGGCAAAGGTCAACTGATAGCCGAAGGCGATTACGCCATAAATCATCCCGAGCGCGACGCCGCTGTAGATGAGCTGTAAGAAAATTTCCACGATAAACCTCTGGTTAACAAGCGGCCCGCAAGCCCATTCACTTAGTGCGCAATTTCAACCGTCGTCGCACCTGTGAGCAGGGGCGACGACAGTTGAATGTTGCCTTCAAAACGTTAAAAAAGCCGGTGCAACCGGCTTTTTTTTCAAGCGATGCTTAGTGTTCGCTTACTTCTTGGTGCGAATTTCGGCACCGCGCTTTTTGTCTTCGTCGTAGGCGTAATACACACGACCGTCCTGCACTTTGCCGATGACCGGCATGTTCAGGGTGATCGCTTCGTGGTCGGCCTTGGAGAACGGTTTGTTGTACGTGGTTACCACGCCTTCAACCGGCGCTTTCAGGTCTTCAAGCGCTTCGCGCACTTTCGGGCCATCAGTGGTTTTTGCCTGCGCTATCGCCGCGGCCAACAAGTACACCGAGTCATACCCCTGCGCCGCAGAAACAGGTGACGGAATGCGATCCACCTTGTACGCTTTTTGGTACGCAGCGATGAAGCTCGTACGCTTCGGCGTGTTGCCCTCCTGGATGAACGTTTGTGGCATCAGCGCGCCGTCGGCGTTCTTGCCGGCGTTGTCGATGAAGTTGCCCATCGACAACGTCCAAGAGCCCATCATCGGCACTTTCCAGCCAAGCTTGACCATACCGTTGGCGATCTGCGCGAGCTCAGGGCCGATGCCGTAGGTGATGACCACTTGTGCACCGGCCTCTTTGGCCTTGAGCAGCTGCGGGGTCATGTCAACGTCTTTGATGTTGTACTTTTCAATCGCGACCGCTTTGATGCCTTTGGCAGCGAGCGCTTTCTCCAGATCCTCACGGCCGAGTTGGCCGTAATTGGTGGAGTCTGCAAGGATCGCGAC
>JANXNO010000281.1 GCA_025354075.1 Burkholderiales bacterium
AAAAAAGTTGGGCGACCATGGGCGCCTGGGTAGCCGCTTTTTGCCAGGAGTGTTGGACGAGTGTGACGGAATATTCATTCATGGACAGTGGGGTATTTCGATTGAGGTGAGTCGGAGGTAGACGTGCAGACGTTAGCTCGCAGCCACTTACATCTGGATTACACATTTAGCCAGGGTGAACGACAGCCTTCTGTCTAACGTGCAGACAGGCGGCTTCATGGCGATCTTGGAAAAGCAGTTGTTCGGCTGCGAAATCGCGGCTTATCGTTGCACTTCACAGAGATAAGTCCGCCGACACCGATGCGTGCGGTTGAATCGTTGGCGTTGGCTAGTGGGTTAGTGCCGACCACGAACGCGCTTACGAGCAACATTTCAAGTGTTGCAACGTGGTTGGCAGTTTTTGTTATGGTCCTCGGGGCTCGTCTAGCTTGACCACGCATTTTTGTGCAGTGGTCGACAGTGCGATGTACTTTGGTAATTGTGCGCCGGAGGCGCACTTGTGCGCGGATCGCGTGTTGCTCATGTCAAGCAAAAACTGCTGCCTGACGCGAATGATTTCAAGAACATCGTCCGCCGCATCTTGCCCTTTTTCAGCGAAGCTAATGACGGTATTTTCGTTGTGATAACTCCATTGGTTTCGGCTTTTACTTCGACTCAAGTCAATATTGCAACTGAATCCGGGTTTGCCGGGTAAGCCTTGGTAGAAATTAGCAAAACTAACACTTTGAATCATGTCTTCGCGCAGCGTAAGGCTCAGCTGTCCTGAGGTGCCGCGACGCGCGATCTCGTAGTCACACGAGTATGTCGTAACCACGGGAATCACACCGCTACATCCAATGGTTCCGGTCGCTATGGCGATGGACGCCAACAGATGCCCGCCCGTGCGGATCAGCACGGATCCGTTTGCGCGCTTGACGTGCAGCTCTCTTCGCCCAGTGTAAATATTTCAACTGAAGCAAGCGCACCGCGCGTGCCAACGCCACCGGCGATCAGGACACGACCATCTAGCAGGTGCGTGGCGGTGTGTAGATAGCGAGCCTCCGCCAGGCGACCAGCAGGTCTCCACAGGTTGCTCGGTGCGTCATAAATTTCG
>JANXNO010000283.1 GCA_025354075.1 Burkholderiales bacterium
CAGGTGTACGAGGCACGCGCGATGGGGGCCGACTGTATTTTGTTGATCGTTGGTGCGCTGGAATTGCATCAAATGCAGGCGCTCGAAGCGTTGGCGCATGACCTCGGTATGGCGGTGCTAGTCGAGTCACACGATGCGAAGGAACTGGACGCAGCGCTGACGCTAAAGACCTCGCTGATCGGTATCAACAACCGCGATTTGCGTACTTTCAACGTGTCGCTGTCGACCACAACCGAACTTCTCAGGATGGTGCCGCCCGACAAGCGCGTGATCACTGAGAGCGGCATCTTGTCGCGCGCAGACGTAGCCCACATGCGTGAGCACGATGTGCATGCGTATCTGGTTGGAGAGGCGTTCATGCGCGCGCCGGATCCGGGCGCGGCGCTGGCTGAACTATTCGCGGCGTGACGCTTTCGCGGCGAGTCGCTGTTGCCGCGAAATCACCAAAGCTGCCATGCTCGCCATCAGCAGTGCAAGCAGTATCAGCGCGACCTGCGACAGTGCAGGCACCGTCCGTACGTCGGAAACCTCGTCCGCGACGTGAACCACCGCCAGACTTTCGAAGCCCCCAATAGGGATCCCTGCCAGCGTCACGGTGTTAAGGTTGGACACGGCGAGCGTGGCCGGATTCACGGCGAACACCTGCCCGGGTGTGTCATTGGAGACGCCCCATACAAGGCCCGTCACCACATCACCATCAAGGCCGGAATCAAGCGGATTGACGCTGATCGTCCCGAGCAGCGTAGCCACGCCCGTGGTGACGTTGATGCAATATAGTTTGCCGCGATCACTGTTGCCGCCGATACCGTACAGGCCCGACGTACACGCTGCACTCGGCGCGACCCCCGCCAGGCCGGACAGCGCAGGACCCGTGCCGCCGAGCGCAGTCGTTGCCGCGCTAAGCGGGTCAACGCGATAAACCACGGCGTTCATGGCCAGATACAACACGCCGCTGGTAGCGAAGGCCAGACCGGCATTGGTTTGCACTTGCGGCAAGCCGGTGAGCAGGCCAACTGCCGTGCAGGCACCCGTGGTCGGCAGGCACTTGACGAGCTGTGCAGTGGCCGGGTTGACGCCGAAAATCTCGCCAGCGGTATTGATTGCGAGCGCCTCGATTTTGCTGAAACCCGTCGCACCAATTTCGGCGGCGATACCCGTCTCCATGTCGATTCGGTACAGTTTTCGGTCCAAATCGCTCCGCACCGAATAGCCGGTGGTCGCGGCTAGCGTCGCCGACGCGGCGACCAAAGCCGCCGCGCTACCCAGTGCCCGGAGAAACGTCCGTAGAATCAAAATCACATGCCAATATCAAAAACTTTGTGAAATTGTGACACGCCTTCGCCCATGCTGCAACTTGATATCTCTAACGTAAGCAAGCGCTCACAGCTCGTGCACGCCTTTTATGTCGTCATTCAGAGACAATACGAATGCGTTGAACGCGACGCGAGCACGCACCGGCTGAGGTATGTCTTTTTGCGTAAAGTACCATCCAGTATAGGGCTAGCGCTCAAATTGCGTGAAAGTCAACTTTGACGGTAAATGCAGTTCTCACCCCGGTTGGACAACCTTCTCCGGGCAAAGATGAAAGGCTTTTGACGACAGGTACCCAGCCGAAACCGTCTAGTGAGTACCCGCTTCTTGTGCTCACCACCAGCGCTGTCGCGCTGCCGCTCCTGTGTGCCTATCAGCGGCCGCCGCTACCGGCATTTTTTAATCAGGCGCTGGCGCTGCTACTGTGGTCTTGCACGTTGCTGGTGGTGGCAAGTGCGAATCGTGGCACGTTGCGGCCCCGCAACACAAGCACCGCCGCCGCGCTGGTTTCGCCGCTTGGCCTGTGGGCGATGCTGCTGTCCGTCGCACTCGCCCACGCGATCACAGGGCTCACACCCACCTTCGTCGCCGCGCCCATCGCGCTCAACCTCGGTCTTGCGTTGCTGCTGAGCGCGGCTGTGGCCTGGCTATCGCCGAATCCAAAGCAACTCAAGCGTTGGCTGCGTGCGCTGCTGATCGGCATTTTGATTGGCGCCCTGTTCAACGCCCTGGTGGCGCTGGTGCAGTCGGTGGCCCCTAACTGGGCGGATGACGTATGGATCGCCCGCTCGCTGTTGCCACATGACCGGGTCGGGGGCAACCTGCGACAGCCGAATCAGCTCGCCACATTGATGGTGTGGGGACTGCTGGCAACCAGTTTTTTTTGGCGACGGAAGGCGCTGCTGTGGTTCATCTTCAGCGCGCCGTTGCTGGTCACGCTGGTGGCCACCGGCTCTCGTACCGGCATGGTGAGTCTGCTGCTGATCGTGATCGTCGCGCTGCTGCGTTCGCGGCGGGTGCGTTTGTGGCGGATGAAGGGATGGCTCGCGTTGCTGCTGGCGGTGGCGCCGCTGGTGTGGATTGCCGCAAGCATCTTCACCCGCAGCACGGCAAACGCTGCGCTCACCCAGCGGCTAGCGCTGTGGCGCGACGTGCGGGAGCTCATTTGTCAGCATCCGTGGTTTGGCGTGGGCTGGGGCCAGCTCAATTTCGCCTGGACATTGACGCCGCTGCCCAAGCGCGCCGCCGACGTGTTTGACCACGCGCATTCGCTGCCACTGCATCTTGCCGCTGAGCTGGGTGCACCGTTCGCCGCACTGCTGTTGCTGTTACTGGGCACGTTGCTGTGGCGTGCCCGCCGTGCCCTGCGCAGCAGCCACGGCGCAACGGCTGCGCTGCTGCTGGCAACGGTATTGCTGCACAGTCTGTTTGAGTATCCGTTGTGGTTCAGCTACTTTCTATTGCCGTCCGCAGCTGTGCTGGCATGGCTGGTGTGCTTCGCGAAGGTGCCGTCCGATCAATCCTTAGTCGGAATCGAAACACCTGGTGCGACGTGGCTCCGCAGCGCATTCCGACTGGCCGCTGTGTTGTCCATCGCAGGCGTTGCTTTTGCCGGCAACGAATACCAGAAAGCCGTGGCGATTCATCGTGTGGTCGACCGGCCAGTAGAGCTCATCCGCGCTATTGAGATCGCTCAAGGCAGCCCGCTCTTCGGCCACTTTGGCGACTACGCAGCGATCATGACGTCGGGCGACACGGCTGCTCCGGCGTTGTTCACCCGGCCAATCCGTCATGTGCTCGACGAGCGGTTGCTGAGCGCTTATGCGCGCATGCTGGCACGCACCGGAGACAGCCAGCGTGCGGCGTTTGTGGTGGCGCGCGCGCGCGAATTTCAGCCCGATGCAACGTTTGAGAATTTGCCCTCGGTCGCGCGGTCTGCACCTGCGTTCACTGCACGCGATTTCCGGCGCTAGACCGGCTCGCGAACTAAATCCGCCGAAACACCAAGTCGCGCACTTCATGCCCGAGCTTCAGGCCGCGCAGTTCAAACTTGGTCTGGGGCCGCCACGCGGGACGCGGTGCGTAACTCGCCGCGGTGTTGGCGAACAGCGGCTCGGCAGACAACACCTCAAGCATTTGTTCGGCGTACGGCACCCAGTCGGTGGCCAGATGCAGGTAACCCCCTACCGCGAGGCGCGACGCGATCAACGCGACCAGCGGCGGCTTGATCAGGCGGCGCTTGTTGTGCCGCGCCTTGTGCCACGGATCGGGAAAATAAATGTGCACCCCCGCGAGCGAGCCCGGCGCAATCATGGATGTCAGCACTTCCACTGCATCATGGTCGATCACCCGCACGTTGCTCAACGTCTGCTCATCGAGCAGATTGCACAAATTGCCCACCCCCGGCGGATGCACTTCGACTGCGATGAAGTTGGTCTCGGGTTGTGCCGCAGCGATCGCCGCCGTGGTCACGCCCATGCCAAAACCAATCTCAAGGACCGTCGGTGCTGCCCGCCCAAAAGCCTGGCTGAAATCAATCGGCAATGCGTTGTAGGCAATGCCGTGACGCGCAAAACCCTCCGTTAATCCGCGTGTCTGCTTCGCCGTTTGGCGACCGGCGCGCACCACAAAACTGCGGATCGCGCGATGCTTCAAATCGTCGCGCGTCGCTGTGGTGTCGTCACTCACGCCATTGCTCACGGCAACAGCACCGTCCACCGTGGATCGCCGAGATCGAGATTGAGTGACGCGTTCTTGCCGCCCTCGGTGTACTCCACGATCAAGCGACGCGGCGCGCCCCACGTAACGCCTGCATCCGTCCACGGCGTGCGCGGCACAAACACCCGTTCCCGCGCGGGGCCGCGGCGCTCAAATCGCCACACCGAAAGCCGGTTTTCGCACCCTTCGCCGCAAAAATCCACCGTCACAAAAAATCGGCCATCGGTATTGAAGAACGGCTCATTCGGCAACTCTGTCGTACTCGGTGACGTGGTGCCGCCACCGCGTTGCACCAGCACAAAATCAAGCTTGTCGGCCTGTGCACGGTACAGCACCACGGCGTCCGACGGCGCGTGATACGCATAGAAACTCAGGTTCGGCCCGGCCTCGCCTGGCTTGTCTTCAAACAGGAAGGGCGGCTCGCCAGGCACCGTCACCGCGAGCAAATTGCCCGCGCGTTTGACGACTGCACCAGCACGTCCGATTTGCTGCGCTTCAATTTTTTTGCCGCAGTCCGCCGGGTCTGCCGTATTGGCGCACAGTTTGGCAAATTGCTCCGCGTTCGGCGGTGCAATCGTTATGGGGGTCGACGGGATTTGGGCAGTGGCTGTGACGCAACACAGCGCACACGCCACAGGGGCAAAACGGATGAGAAATCGCATACCGCGATTTTCTCATCCCTCACCGTCGCGTCTAGCTAATCACCTTTGCGACCTGCGCCTTTAGTGCGGCGTCGAGCAACGCGATTGACTCGTTCAAGTGCGCGCGCACTTCAATCGGACTGCCCGATTTGCTCACGGCCTTTTTCAGTTGCGCCAGCAGTTCAACGGTGTATTCGCGCTGCAAGCTGCGCGCGTCTGCTGGCGCGCGCGGGCTTGGACGAGAAACGGCTTCAGCAAGCAGGCGCACATGTTCGCGCTGCAAATTGCGCCGCATCATGCTGATCGGCGCGCCCGTATTGAGCTCGCTCCAGATCGACTTTTGCAGCGTGCCGTAGAGATCGGCCACGCTCAGCGCGCGGCTCGGGTCGGCAAGGGTTTCCGGCGCCGCGACGAGACGACCCGCCACCGTATCGCGCATCAGCTGACCGAGCGTTGCGCGCTGCAATGCGAACACACGACCGGCCACCGATTGATCAATCGGTGCCACCTGTGGCACGCCGATATCTTCATCGAACAGGGCATCAGTACGCGCATCAAAATCCGGCGTCAATTTACCCAGAAATTCCGGCTTGAATTTGAACGCGTCCACAGCGAACAGATTTTTGGCAAGCAGGTACAGAGCGCGGCGCTGCTTTTCAGCGTCGACCGGCGTCAACGGCTGCCGTCCGCTGCCCGCAACGTCGCGCAGCACCGTCACGCCCCCCACGTATTTGGCGGTCAGCTCGCTGATGTCGGCCATCAGGCGAAAGCCGCGTTGAACGTTGCGACGCAGTTGCTCGTACCGGGTGCCTGCGGGCAGTTGCCGCGATTGCACTCGATCCCACAGTTCGTGAATCACGGCAAAGCGCTTTTCATAAAAACCCAGCGGGTCGCTGGACAGATCGCTGCGGTTCACGTCAGGGTCAATGCCTTCAACGATGGGCAAGAAGCCTGCATCTTCGTCGGTGCCGTAGGCGAGTGCTGGCTCGCTTGAACGGGACAACGTTTTCGCCAGCTCAGCCTGTTCAGTCGCGGCGGTGGTTTCTTTGTAGCCGTACTCAATGGCCCAGATGTCGTAGCTGCCGACCGTGATCATCGAATACTGACCCTGACGCTCGCCTTTGGTGGCGATGTTCAACGCGTTGTAGTCCATCACCGAGGAGGACACGCCGACCTCTGCGCCGAATTTGGCGTCGGTCAATTGCTCCGGCGTAATCGAGGTGGAGCCCTTGAAGTTGTGACGCAAGCCGAGCGTGTGGCCCACCTCGTGCGCGGTGATGTCCTTGATTGCATCCATGATCCACGACTCGGCCGCCGCAGAGCCGTATTCAAACTCACCGCGCGCCACCAGCAGGTCCATCGCGAACGCAGCCTCGGACAATTTGCTGTCGGCGTAGATGCACAGCTGCCCAGAATTTCGCATCAAGCCATTGCCAACGGGACGCGGCGGATCTTCGGCAACGCGCGCGCTGTAGAGACGCGTGATGTCCTCATTCATCTCAATGTCAGCATCGAGAATTTCGCCGGTACGCGGATCAACTTTGGACGGGCCGCGCGCGCCAAACTGAATGTTGTTGCCAGCGACCCAGCGGATCGAGGCGAAGCGCGTGGCGGAGGTGTCGAAATCGTCGCCTTCGGTCTGCTGCTTGACCACAATGGCGTTCTTGAATCCAATTTTTTCGTAGGCCTTGTTCCACTCCAGAATGCCGTCGGACACGGCCTTTCGGTAAGCGGCAGGAATGTTTTTGTCGAGCCAGTAGGTGATCGGCTGTTTCGGCTCCGACAATGCGGCAGACGGATCCTGTTTTTCAAGCCGCCAGCGATTGATGTAGCGGCTGCGCTGTTCGCGTTTGTCGGGATTGGTGAAGTCGTTTACGCCGGTGGTGAAGTAGCCCACGCGTGGATCGGCTTCGCGCGGACGCATCGGCGTGGGCAGCTTCGAGAAACCGTAGTAATAGCCCATGAACAGCGAGCGCACGTCCGGCAATGTGGTCGGAAAGCGCGGTGGCGGAGCTGACGGATTGGGCGTGGGTGGCGGCAGTGAAAGACGGTTCAACTGATAGTGTCCGCGCACATTAAAGCCAGTTTCTGTCTCGCTGTTGCGAACCTTTTCGATGCTCGAATTTTTTGCGTCGAAGGCGTACGACTGGTGAAACGTTTGCTCCAGTTGTTGTGCGGCCATCGGAAAGTCAGTGATGAACAGCGAGTTGGCCTCGATCAACACGCTTTTGCGCTCGGGATGCGGCGCGCTGGCAACCGTGCTGGTGCCGATCAGACTGTCCGAAAAAGATCGCTCAACGGTGTGTCGTATCGGCGCGTTGCTGTCCGCGGTGTAAGACACGTTTCTCGCAATGAGCTGCACGCCTTGCGAACCAAATTTTTTAAAGCTCGCGAAATATTGACCACGTCCCGCCGCGAGAAATCCGCCCATCTGATTGCCGTACAAACCCGCGTCACCAATCGAATGCGTCACGTTGAC
>JANXNO010000377.1 GCA_025354075.1 Burkholderiales bacterium
TCCCGATGGGTGACGGCGTGCGTGTGCTCGTGAGCAATCGCGTGGACGGTACGATCACTCCGGTTGACTACAGGACGCTGACGGCGGGCAAGCCGATCAAGGTTGGGCGCGGCGTCGACTGCCTAGAAGTGTCCGCAGATGGCAAAGAGGTGTGGGCGACCGTGCGCTGGGAGGCCCGGGTTGCGGTGATTGACATGACCGGCGTGAAACCGATTGAGTACATCCCGGTCGGGCGCTCGCCCCACGGCATTTACTTTAAGAGCCACGCGCGCCGTGATCAGTAAGGTGGTTTTCGCAGGCGCTGCTTTAGCTGCAACATTTGCGGTAGCAGCAGCAAACGCTGCTTGCATCGGCACGCTGTACCTGACCTTTGACACCGGGCACATGGAGCCCGCGAATGCTGTCGCCGATATTCTGGCTAAACATCAGGTCAAGGCCACATTTTTCCTGGCCAACGAAAAGACGAAAGCCGGTGGTTTCACGCTCGACGATACGCAAAAGCCGTTCTGGCAGCGCGTCGCTAAAGAAGGGCATGCTTTTGGTTCACACACGTGGGATCACAGCTACTTTCGTGGCGACGTCGGCACGGATCGGGTCAGTTTTATCCCCTGGGGCAAGACGGCGAAAGAGGGCCGCACGCTCGATCGCGCAGGCGTTTGCGCTGAACTCAAAAAATCGGAAGACCGTTTTCGCGAGATGACCGGGCGCGGCTTTGATGGCTTGTGGCGCGCCCCCGGTGGCAAGACGACGATGCGCGTGCTGGACTATGCAAAAAGCTGTGGCTACCGCCATGTTGGCTGGGCTGACGCAGGGTTTTTGGGCGATGAGTTATCCAGCGAAACCGCGCCCAATAACGTGCTGCTCAAACGCGCTTTGGCCAACCTGCGTGACGGCGATATCGTGATGGCGCACCTCGGCATCTGGTCGCGCAAGGATCCGTTCTGGCCAATGTTCGACCCGCTGATCGCAGGGCTGAAAGACAAGGGTTACTGTTTTGCCACAGTGCCAGAGCGGAAACAAAAATAGCGCGTATGGACGCACTCGAACACGCCTTTGAAGCGCTCGTGGGCTGGGTCTACACGACACTGGTCGACCCGACGATCTTCGCATTGGGCTGGATGGGATGGGCCGAGCAGGCGTTCGACGCTACCGCGTTTTTCGTCGGTGGCCTGTTGCAAGTGATCGCCGTTGCCCTGGTGTGCATGCCGCTGGAACGTTTGGCACCGGCGCAGATCATCAGCGACCGCCGCGAGGTGCGCACCGACATGGTGTTCACCTTTGCCAATAAAGTGGGTGTGTTTCCGCTGTTTGCGTTTGCTGCGCTATGGTGGCTGTTTAAGCCGGTGGAGGCGTGGTTGCGCCTGAAAGGCTTCGCCCCTTGGTCGCTTGAGGACGCGTGGCCCGCGCTGGCGGGCGTGCCGGCGGTCAGTCTGCTGCTCTACATTGTGATTCTTGATTTTGCTGGCTATTGGGAGCACCGCGCGCAGCATCGTTTTGAATGGTGGTGGCAACTGCACTCGCTGCATCATTCGCAACGCGACATGACGTTCTGGACCGACGACCGCAACCATGTGCTCGACCAGCTGGTGAGCGCCTTCTGGATGGCCGCGGTAGCCCTGATGATTGGCGTGCCACCACAGCAATTTCCCCTGGTACTTTTTGCAACCAAATTTATCGAGTCCCTCTCACACGCCAATATCCGCTGGGGCTTCGGTTGGCTCAAGCACCTGCTGGTCAGCCCGCAGTTTCATCGCGTGCACCACGGCATGATCATTGGCCACGAAGGCGACAAGCGGGGCGTCAATTTCGGTGTGGTGCTGACGATTTGGGATAAGCTCTTTAGTACGGCGGATTTTCGCAACGCCTATCCCGCAACTGGTGTGCGCGATCAACTGCATGGTCAAGACTATGGAGATAGATTTTGGAAGACTCAATGGCTAGGATTCGTACGCCTCAAACAGCACTTCTGGCCGCGCTGATCGCGGGCTCACTCGCCGCCGTCAGTGGCTGCGCGACGGTGGTGCCGGAAGCGAAGGTTTCCCTGTTGGACCGCAAATGTCAGGAACGCGTGGTCGTGATGCTTAACGCCGTATCACCGGTCGTTGCCGAGCCGGGCATTGCACAGAAGTTCTGCGGATGCTTTACGTCCAAAGTGGACGTGGCAAAGCTTGAGACCGATATCGACGGTGTTAAAGACATCGGCCTGAACCCGGAAACGCTGCGCTTCGTGACTGAGTACATCCCAACGGTCCGCGGCTGCGCCAAAGAAACCGGCTTATGGAGCGGGCTTTAACCGTTCGATCTACGTCCACCTGCCCGCAGGCAGGTGCTTTTGCGCTCGCAGCAGTCAGGCCTCGACAACCTCGGTTGCGCCTTCTGCCGAGGCAGGCAGCGCCGAAGGCAAACCAGTGGCCAGACTGACCGTGACGCCAGCTGACTGCGCCATGCCCCGAAGTCCATGCACAATAAACGCGATCAGTTGCGGCTCGACGCCAGGGTCACCCGCCCGATTAGCGCCGTTTGACAGGCGCGCCACCCGTTGATCACTCAGGAAATGCAACAGCGCCCCCAGCGCAAACTGATAACCCCACGCCGCTTGCCCGTACGTGACCGCGGGATAGGACTCGGACAGCACCGAATGGATCGCATCAACAAATTCGGACGACACGGGATCAAGATGCTCGCGGATCGCGTGATCCTCTTCGGCCCCTTGCTGAGTCAGCCCGCGCGTGATGAACAACGCGTACGATTCACCCGCCTCGGTACCGCGCATGCGCAGCACCGGAGACACCATAGCCGAAATAACCCGTTGCAAGCGATCACCCGACGTGTGCAGCAAGGCCTCGTTCAGGTCAAGGCGGCGCTGCGCGACCGTGCTGCTCCAGTGCGCGAACACCGCGTCGTAGAGCTCCTGTTTTTGTCCGAAGTAGTAACCCACGAGCGCCAACGGCACCTTTGCCTCGGCGGCGATCTGGCGAATCGTTACTGCGTGATAGCCATACCGGGCAAACAGACGCTGCGACGCATCAAGAATGTTCTGCCTGCGGTCAGGACGCACTTTTGCTTCAACTACGCCGGATCGCGTTTCAGGGATAGATTTCATGGGATTCAATGGGCTGTAGATTTCAGGGGTAGGTGCTCTATGGGATGCTCGGACTTCAGGTTTGGTCGCTGTGACAACAGCCGACCGTGCTACACCTATACGTGAGATAGGCTGGTTTGGGTTTAAGTTCGATCGGTCAGACTAATCCTAACAAAGATTTTTTTCAGCGACAAATGCGGTTCACAACTGATTGTATTTGCCGGTTATCGTCGCAATCTACTTGCCTATGAACCCAGTCACTACGCCACCTTTCGCGACACTCAAGCCCTCGTCGCGCATGCCCGTCGTATTTTTGGGCCACGGCAGCCCGATGAATGCGATTGAAGACAACGCATACCGCCAGAGCTGGCAAGGCCTTGGCGCAGAGTTCGGCGCAAACTATCCCGCCCCGCAGTTGATTGTCTGTATCTCCGCGCACTGGCTCACGCGCGGCTGGCAGATCACCGCGATGGATGCGCCAAAAACGATTCACGATTTCGGCGGCTTTCCACAAGCGCTTTTCGACCAGCACTACCCGGCACCGGGAGCGCCCGCGACCGCCCGCGAAATTGCGCAGGCCATCACCGTGCCACCCATCGCGCTTGACACGCAAGAATGGGGCCTTGATCACGGCACCTGGTCGGTATTGAAACCGATGTTTCCAGCGGCCAGTATTCCGGTACTGCAATTGAGCATGGACTACGACCGCCCAGCCGCCGAGCATTTTGCGGTCGGACAGCAATTGTCGAAACTGCGCGACTACGGTGTGCTGATTGTCGGCAGCGGCAATATCGTGCATAGCCTGCGCACCATGAAGCGCGACGCCGCGCCGAATCAGGCATACGACTGGGCCATCGATTTCGACCAGAAAACCGCGACGCTGATCGAGCAAAAACAGCTTCCGGCGCTCAACGATTTTCAGAAACTGGGCTCACTCGCACAGCTCGCCCATCCCACCTTTGAGCATTACCTGCCACTGCTGTACGCCGCCGGGGCGGTAGACGCCCGCGACAATCCGCGCTTCTTTAACGCCGATTTTCAGGGTGCGTCGATTTCGATGCGGTCGGTCATCTGGAATTAGTCCAGCGGACAGCTTTTTGCTGAAAGGCCCATTCAAGCTGGGCGTACGCCGCCAAAGTGTTGTTTATCGACTTTGTCCGATTTATAGGGCTATGCCCAGACAGAACGGGCCTGAAGCTAAAAAGCTACTGCGCCTTTAGCAGTGTCGTCAGATCGGCCGCGATCGCCTCCGGGCCGGACTCGTGGCGGATCATCAGACGCAACCTGCCTTGCGGGTCAAAGGCGTACATCTGCGTTGAGTGATCCACGAGATAGGTGTTTTCGTCTTTTACCTGCGCTTTTTGATAGATGATCTTGAACTCTTTGGCGGCCACCGCCGTTTGCTCGTCGGTGCCGTACAGCGCCGCAAAGGTCGGGTTAAACGCACGCACGTAATCGGTCAACAATTTCGGCTGGTCGCGCTTCGGATCCACCGTCACAAACAGCACCTGCACCCTGGCCGCGTCGTCCGGCCTCATCTTGCCGAGCGCCGTGTTCAGCGTGCTCATCGTCGTCGGGCAGTAGTCCGGGCAAAACATGTAGCCAAAAAACAGCACCGTCGCCTTGCCCTTGTAGCTCGCAAGCTCGCGCGGCTGTTGCGTCGCAGCGTCGTTCAACGACAGCGATTTACCGAACGCCGCGCCGGTGATGTCGGTGCTATTGAACTTGACGGCATTGGTGTCGCTGGAACAGGCGGCGAGCGCCAGTGTTGCGCAGGCCGCAACGGCTGCTAGAAGCGCCCGCACGCTAGTGTTTGTGCTCGGCATGATCATGCGCGCCCGGCTTCTCGGCCGTTACCTGCACGGTCACCTCGCCGGCCTTTTCAAACTTGAGTTTGAGCGGAAACTTTTCGCCCTCTTTCAGCCCGTCCTTGAGGCCAATCAACATCACATGAAACCCGCCTGGCTTCAATTCCGCGATGCCGTTGGCGGGGATATCCAGCGACTTGATTTCGCGCATTTTCATCACGCCAGCCTCGGTGATCATGCTGTGAATCTGGATTTCTTTGGCAATGTCGCCGGTCACGCTGATCAGTTTGTCCGCCGTGCCTTTGTTGTCAAACATCATGAAGGCGGCGGAGTTTTTGACCGCGCCCGGCGTCACGCGCGCCCAAGGATGGGCACCAGTAATGCTGCCGATTTTGGCGTCTAGCGCGAAGGCGGACAGGGAAAGCGCGGATACGAGGAGAAGAGTGATATTTTTCATGATTGTGTAGGAGCGACTACGCCGCGACCCACGTATGTTGCTAACGAAACGATTGAAATGAAGCACAGGGTCGGGGCGGAGCCCCTCCTACAGGCCGGTGAGCATCACAGCGGCCATTATCGCCATGCTCAAATCTTCAATTAATGTCACCTTGGACATCGGTAATTTGAACACGGTTCCCAGACAGGCACATTCGATGAGCTGACGTTTGCGCAGCGCGTTCAATACGCCTGCGGCGCTCACCCCCATTACTGCGAGCGTCACCCAATGCGTAATCTGCGGCTGCCAGCGAGTCAGATAGGCCACGCCCAGCGCCAGCTCGATGAACGGATAGCTGTAGGCATAGGGCGTGCTCCGCGCAGCCAGCAGGTCATAACCGCGATACGCCTGCACAAATCCGCTCAGGTTCAGCAGCTTGAAAAAACTGAACACCAGAAAGAACCCGGCCATGAAGTCCGACATCCACAAATGCCAGTGGCGTCCAGGCGTCTGTGCATGGATAAGCCAGGTCACACCGACCAGAAAGCCCACGATCAGCAACAACGGCTTGTAAGTCGCAAAGAACCCATCGCTGTCGCCCGCACCGGTATCCGCAGGCGCGTTGGCAACGAACGCGGGCAGCGCAGCCGCCATGGTGTACTTGCCCGCCCCCGCCAGCGCGATCTGCATCACCTCCAGCGACGCATCCGAATGCACGCCACGCAACACCGCCCGCGGCGGGTCCAGCGTCACCTGCACCTTGTCCGCAAAGCCGGAGAGCGATTTGGTGATGCGAGCCACACACGCGTTGCAATGCATGCCGTCAACGGCGAATGTCTTGTCCATGGGCGATATTTTGCGCGGGGAAGTGTGAAATCAACGTAGGTAGACGTTCCATCGCTCCCACATTGATGCGAATCAATTCATGACCGTTCGCTTGTGGTGCCGTGAACCGCCCCTTCTTGCTATGCCGCTTTGCGCGTCGCCTTGGCTCGTGCGACGCGTGGCTTTGCAGTAGCTGCAATAGCCGATCGCAAAAAGTCATTGACCGCGTCGGAGGACTGGAATACGGCGGCAACATCCCGCTGCAATACTACGACGGAGGTATCCACCCATTTCGAAGCAAAGCGATTGGGTTTGGCTTGCGAGTAATCCAGCCGGTATTCCGCACGCATTTCTTCAATGCGGGGAGCGGGTTTAGTTTTGCTCATAGTCATTTCGTTCCTTCCGTGTTGCAGCGCGGGCGCTGATGATTCGATTCGTACTTTCAAGTCGTTCCGTGAAGCTGACCTACAGCAGCTTGCCACTGTGATTGTGGCCGACAATCAGTTCACGCTGCTCGCCAACCGAATGATCAGGGTCGGGAAACATTTTTGCAAGGTGGTCGCCGAAAACTTCCGTAGCTTCCGTGAAAGAAATGCCGTGCTTCGCTAGATTGCTGGTGTCTTTCACAGAATCCCATTCAAACTTGATCACGTATTCCCTTTTCGTCGGTAGGGTGGATGTGCGTAGCGCTATCCACCATCTTTGCCCCCTAACGAATCGCGGATGACGCTTCGCGTATCCGCCCTACTAGCTACGTAACTGGTTTGTAGCCAAGGGCCAAGAGGTGCCGTGTCAGCCACGTCCGACCACGAAAACCAACAATCGCACGGAATATCAAAACAAGCGAACAAGCAGCGGTGAGCGATAGCGAGTTCTCTCCCAAAAAACCAAACAAAAAGCCAGACGCAAGTAGCACGAGAGCGTCAAACAATATGAGTCGTCCTGCCGACTTTGTCATTCCTTCGCTATAAGCCCACAGACTCGACAGGAAAAAGGCACCCATTGAGAAGCGCTTCGGCACTCGCCGCTCAGCCAGCGTCGGATGCCAAAAAGCTATCCCCATTTAGACGTAGCCCGGATGCTCGCATTCGGGCTTCTATGGTTTGGCGAAGGCATTTCAATTACCCCAAAAGCGAAGCCAAAGCGTCCCCCAACTTCTCCCCATCCACCCCACCCGCCATAGCCATATCAGGTCGTCCACCACCCTTGCCGCCAACAATTGCAGCAGCCTTGCCAACAATCTCACCCGCCTTGAATTTGCCGACCAAATCAGCAGTCACGCCCGCACACAACGCAACCTTGCCATCCGGCGATTTGCTACCAAGCAGCACCACACCTGAACCCAGTTTGTTCTTGAGTTGATCAACCATTTCGCGCAGCGCTTTGGCGTCTGCACCTTCAATTTCGGCAGACAAAAACTTTACGCCATCTTTCTCGACGACTTTGCTGAGCAGGTCGCCACCGGCCGCGGCGGCGAGCTTGCTCTTCAGCGCGGCGAGTTCTTTTTCGAGCGCTTTGACGTGGTCCTGAATCTGGGCGATCTTGTTTGTGACTTCCGCTTGCGGAATTTTCAGTGCGCCAGCGACGTCGCTCATGCGGGCATCAAGCGCCTGCACGAAGGCCATTGCGTTCAACCCGGTGACCGCCTCGACGCGGCGCACGCCTGCTGCTACGCCGCCTTCCGAGATGATCTTGAAGAAGCCGATGTCGCCGGTACGCGCTACGTGGGTGCCGCCGCAAAATTCCTTGCTGCTGCCGATTTCCAGTACGCGCACTTCGTCGCCGTACTTCTCGCCAAACAGCATCGTCGCGCCGCTGGTTTTGGCTTTTTCAATCGGCATCACTTCGGCGTGCGTCGCAGTGTTGGTGACGATTTCGGCGTTGACCTTCGCCTCTACTTCGCGGATTTGCGCGTCGGTCATCGGCGCGTTGTGCGCGAAGTCGAAGCGCGTTTTGTCGGCGTCAACGAGCGAGCCTTTTTGTGCGACGTGTGAGCCGAGCACTTCGCGCAGCGCCTTGTGCATCAGGTGTGTGACGGAGTGATTGCGGATGGTGCGGGCGCGGGCTTCGGTGTCGACCTGCGCGTTGACGCTGTCGCCCACTTTCAGGCTGGCTCCGCCAAGCGTGCCGTGATGGCCAAACACATCGGGGATAACTTTCAGGGTATCGGCCACGGTGAACGTTGCGCCGCCCGCCGTCAGCGTGCCGCAGTCGCCCACCTGCCCGCCGCTCTCGGCGTAGAACGGCGTGTGATCGAGAACGACGACGCCATCATCGCCCGCATCGAGCAATTGAACAGGCGTGCCGCCCTTGTAGAGCGCGACGACTTTGCCCGCACGCGAAAGCTCTTCGTAGCCGTGGAACACCGTTTTGTCACCAGAATACGCGAGCACCGTATCGGCCTTGAATTTGCCGGCCGCGCGCGCCGTCGTGCGCTGCTTTTCCATCGCGGTTTCGAAACCTGCTTCGTCAACGGTAACGCCGCGTTCACGGCACACATCAGCCGTCAGATCGAGTGGGAAACCGAAGGTGTCGTAGAGCTGAAATGCAATCGCGCCATCCAGCGTTTTCGCGCCATCAGCCAACGCTCTTTCAAGAATCGCCATGCCGTGCACTAGCGTTTCGCCAAAGCGAATTTCCTCCGAGTGCAGCGTCTCGGCAACACGATCTTTCGCGGCGCGCAACTCGGGATAGGCATCGCCCATCTGCACGTCAAGCTCAGCGACGAGCTTGTAGAAGAACGGCTTGGTCTGGCCGAGCTTGTAGCCGTGGCGCAGTGCGCGGCGGATGATCCGGCGCAGCACGTAGCCGCGGCCTTCGTTGCTCGGGATCACGCCGTCGGTGATCAGGAACGAGCAGGCGCGGATGTGGTCGGCGATTACGCGCAGTGATGGATTGGCGAGATCGGTACAGCCGGTCTCAGCCGACGCTTTGTTGATCAGCGCGACGAACAAATCGATTTCGTAGTTGGAGTGAACGTGTTGCAGGATGGCGGCGAGGCGCTCCATGCCCATGCCGGTGTCGACGCAGGGTTTGGGCAGGGGCAACATCGGGCCGTCCTTGACCTCGCGGTTGAACTGCATGAACACGAGGTTCCAGATTTCGATGAAGCGGTCACCGTCTTCATCAGGCGAGCCGGGTGGGCCGCCGGGGATGTGTGCGCCGTGGTCGTAGAAGATTTCCGAGCACGGGCCGCAGGGTCCGATATCGCCCATCATCCAGAAGTTGTCCGAGGCGTAGCGCGCGCCCTTGTTGTCGCCAATGCGCACAATGCGATCCACCGGCACGCCGATTTCGTCCTTCCAGATGTTGAACGCTTCGTCGTCATCGGCATACACCGTGACCAGCAGTTTTTCCTTCGGCAGACCGTACACGACAGTCAACAATTCCCACGCGTACTTGATCGCGTCGCGCTTGAAATAATCGCCGAACGAGAAGTTGCCGAGCATCTCGAAAAACGTGTGGTGGCGCGCGGTGTAGCCGACGTTTTCCAGGTCGTTGTGCTTGCCGCCTGCGCGCACGCTGCGCTGCGCGCTGGTGGCCCGCACGTAAGCGCGCTTGTCCGCCCCTGTAAACACGTCCTTGAACTGCACCATGCCGGAGTTCACGAACATCAGCGTCGGGTCACTAGCGATGAACAGCGGCGACGAGGCGACGCGTGTGTGGCCCTTGGATTCGAAGAAGCTTAAGAACTTTTCCCGGATGTCTGCGAGTTTCATGGTGTTCTGACTGATGGTGATATTGCTGGCGTCCGGCACTGCGCGCGGCGTGTTTAACCCTTGATTTTAAGGGGCTGGCGGCGCAATCCCACGTTCCACGAGTTGCGGATTCGGCATAACTGCGCGATGACCGGAAAACCGATGCGTAGGCGCAACGGTTGGGCGTCCCGGAGGTCGCGCTAAAATATTAGGAATCGTTGGGGAGTAGTCGCCCGCCATCGTGTTGCAACAACAAGGATGAGCGGGGTTCGCGTCAACACACTTGGTCTTCGGATCATGGCGCGAGCAGCTTCGGTGTCGGTCTGCAATCAGCGTTCAGTTTTGAACGTATAACCGCCACCCGCCTGGCAAGACCTTTGACCGCAAAGCCTCCGCATGCGCCGGGGAAGCCTTGCGGTCATTGGTATGTTTTTCCGGCGCGGAGTGTGAATCGACAAAATCATGGAAGCTTTCCTCATTTCAACCGGAGTCGTCGCACTCGCGGAAATTGGTGACAAAACTCAACTGCTCGCGTTCATCCTAGCAGCACGCTTTAAGAAACCCCTACCGATCATCGCTGGCATCCTTTGTGCCACGTTGATTAACCATGGCCTGGCGGGTGCC
>JANXNO010000389.1 GCA_025354075.1 Burkholderiales bacterium
CCCCGATGACTGTGCAGCAACCGGCTCCACCGCTCGTCATGCTCTCAGTCGGACGCGACGAGCGGCTTTACAACGCCGCGTATAACAACTACTCAGACGTGGACGGCGACGGCACCATCGATGTGGATTACAAGCCCGGGGTTATTACCTATTTTGGCTTGTTTGATTCGAACAAGTGTTACAACTACAGCACTGCGAATCTGCGATTCGAGCCACTCAGTGCTGTGGTGAATGCTGTTACAAAAACTTGTGGACAAAGCGTAGCCTGGAGTGGTGATTGGCTCAATTACGTTACTACATCGCGCATGGATGCATTGCGTCGCGTGTTCTATGGAGGTAAACGCATTGAGACGGCGACAACAACTGTTCTGGAACGCGCCTACATTCCGCAAGACGCTCACGTGTGGGGTTTGGAATTTAGCAGCTCGCGTTCAGCCTATGACATTCGGCAGTACACACCGTTTAACTCGCCCAACGGAAATACTCAGCACCTCTTCGCCAACACAACGCTGAATGGGGCAATAACCAATCCCCCGTTGTTGCGTGTTTTACTAAACCGTAGTGAGCGTGTATTTAACTGGGTCGCTAGAGAGGGACCTGTAGCTAACGCGCTTATCGACCCGGCTCTAGACGCAAACGGAAACGCTATAGCAGGCACCGGCGGAGCGGTTGCCGCGACCGACTACGTAGTTCGTGTCCTCGTATGCGTCAACTCTGCTGCATTTCCATTGGAGTCGGAATGTAAGGGTTATCCGACGGCGAGTCCCGTAGTGTGGCGCCCGACTGGCGTGTTGCACGACTATGGTGAAAATCGCTCAGTGGCCTTCGGTTTGATGACAGGGTCATACGACAATGCTCGTGCGGGTGGAGTGCTTCGCAAAAACATCGGTTATTTCGATGATGAAATTGATGCTTCTACCGGCATGTTTCTCACGACAGTCAATGGCATCGTAAGCACGTTTGACAAACTTCGAATCGCGCAGTGGCAAGCCGGTGGGTACAACTGCAATGGAGGCTGTAAAGATTACGGAAATCCAATTGCAGAGATCATGTACGAGGGACTGAGATACCTTGGTAGCGGCGGCGCGCCTACGCCTGCCTACGCTATAGGAACATCCGGCACTGATGCCGCGCTAGGTTTGTCTTTGCCGGCGTGGCTCGATCCATTCCGTTCGGTAGCGTCGGGGGGGTTGCCCGTTTGTGCAAAGCCCACTCAAATGGTGGTGAGTGACGTGAACCCGACATTTGACGCCGATCAAGTCCCAGGTACGTCGTTTGGATCGTTCACAGGACCTGCCGCCCCTTCTAAGCTTGGCGGACTGAACGCCTCTAGCCTTGGTCAAACCATCTGGTCTGCCGAGGGTTTGGGCTCACTTAACTACTTTATTGGTGAGAGTCTTGCCAATACGGGAAATACGTACGACGCCGCGCCCACACCAAAGCTTGCGAATTCATTCGGAACGATACGCGGAATAGCACCGACGGACCCTACTCGGCAGGGTAGTTACTACGCGGCAGCGGTGGCTAATTTCGGCGCAAAAAACCCCATTACTACGCCGGGAAATAAGCCCGTAGACACGTATGCAATTGCTCTGGCCCCCTCAATCCCCAGCATTGGTATCCCCACCGGACGCGGCACAATAACGATAGCCCCGTTTGGCAAAAGTACTGGAGGGTGCAATTACGGCGAATTTGTTGCGGGGACTACCTTTTTGACTAATCGTATTGTTGGTTTTTATTTTGAATCTGTGGAAAACGTCCCTGGATTTCCTACAACGGTGAGCAACGGAGGCCGTGCGATTGGTACATTTAGAGTGAGTTTTGAAGACAACGAGCAGGGCACCGATGACGATATGGATGCCATAGTGCGTTTTCAATTTCAGGTGAATGCAGACAATACTTTGACTATTCGACTTCGCTCCGAGTACGCTGCTGGCTGCATCGACCAGAGCTTGGGGTTTGTTATCGCAGGCTCGACGACGGATGGAGCTTTTCTCGGCGTGCGCGATCTCGATGGTGCTGGTAACGCATATGTTCTAAATGATTCGGCAAACTCATTTGATCTCAACGTGGCTACTGGCGTACGTACATATGCAACCGCAGGCAGACTTGCGACTAATTATGAGCGTACATTCACCCCGTCCGGTGCCACGAATCCCAGCGGCGCAATACCCCAAAACCCATTGTGGTACGCCGCCAAGTACGGTTCTACTGGAGCGATACCGGACACATCAACTCTGCCGCCCCCAAACTACGCATTCGTAAACAATGCGGGGCGGCTACG
This sequence comes from Burkholderiales bacterium, assembly GCA_025354075.1. Lineage (GTDB taxonomy): Bacteria > Pseudomonadota > Gammaproteobacteria > Burkholderiales > Casimicrobiaceae > Casimicrobium. Next base: position 2,285 of record JANXNO010000389.1, read on the forward strand.
CGCACAAATCGCGGGCGCGCTGGACAATATTCTGACCAACAGCCAACCCGCGACGTCAGTGGGCACCAGCGGTGGCGTCGTTCGCACCGACACGAGTTTGGCTTTTTCTTCGAACTTCCTTTACTCGACACAGAGTATTGCACGTTGGACTGGTACACCAATTTCCACCACGATATGGAAAGGAGGGGTTGATGCGCTGCGTTTGAACAATGATGGCACACTAGGTAGCGTCATCTGGTCGGCCCGTTTTCCAACGACTACCACGGCAACGTCCGCAGGTAGTGACTTTGGTGCGGCCGGAAGAACTGTTGTTACAAAAATTGGCACTCTTGGCTGGACTGCCTTAAATAACGCTAATCTAGCGACCGACACTGCTTTGATGGGCTTGCTGGCACCTACGTCTATGCAAACGCGATTGCTGCCTAAATTAACTGAGCAATTTGGCGCAGTTGCAATGGCAAACGCAGCGCAGTTGCAGCAGCGAACTGCGCAGGCAGTCGCGAATTACATCAAAGGCGATCAGTCATTAGAGCGTGGCAACACCGCAGCGACTTCCGTGGCAGGTCCTCTGCGAATTCGCGATACGCCACTGGGCGACATTGTTAACTCAGTGCCCGCTTATGACGGCCCCACCGATTTTGGTCACGGCACAAGCGGTATGCCGGGCGCAAACTCTTACGGTACATATGTTTCGAGCACCAAGGCTTCGCGGCCAAAACGAATGTGGGTTGGTTCAAACGATGGAATGCTGCACGCATTCGATGCGTCCAACAGTGGTGCTGGTGGCTTGATTCAATGGTCATTTATCCCGAAGGCGTTGCAGTCAAAACTCGTTGATCTGGCAAGTCCGTCATACACTCATGAATATTTCATGGACGGGAAAATTACCGTAGCAGACATCTTCGATGGAGCAAATTGGCGGACCATCGTGGTGGCTTCCGCGGGTGCCGGCGCCCGCACAGTTGTGGCCATCGATGTGACTGGCAGTACGCCTCAGGTTCTTTGGGAGGTGAGCGCTGGAGCACCGGGTCAATCCTTTGACGACCTTGGCTACGTATTGGGTCGTTTAGAGGTAGTGCGCGTCAATAGCAGTTCAACGACGACGCAGTGGGCCGTTGTGTTCGGAAATGGATATGAATCATCAGTACCCAATGGCGCGGCAACAAAACAGGTGGCGCGCCTATTCGTGCTTGATGCTTTGACTGGTGCCCAACTCGGAGCAAATCTTACTGTGCCAGATACTGCGGGGGTCGTTTATAACGGATTGAGTAGTGCCGGCATTATTCGTGACCAAACCGTAACTGCCACGCAATCCCAGTCAACATTAACCGCTTGGGCGGGAGATCTCGCGGGTAACTTGTGGAGGTTCCGTATTTTTGGCAATCCGTCGTCGTGGCGCGTTGAAAGCTTCTCGGCCACGGGTACGACCCCGAAGCCACTGTTCACGGCGACCCGTGTCCCGATCGGAGGCGGGGCTGCTCTACCGCAGCCCATTACGGCGGAGCCGTCGATTGTCCGCTCTCTGAGTCTTGGCTACTATGTAGCCTTCGGTACCGGAAAATTTTTCCAAGATGCGGATCGCGCGTCCACTGATGTTCAATCCATGTATTCCATTCGCGATACGGCGACTGTTTTTCGAGTCGCAAATGCCTCAGCGGCTGCGCTAGCCGCCGAAGCTGGGTTGACACGGAGTAATTTGCGGCAATTTTC
>JANXNO010000442.1 GCA_025354075.1 Burkholderiales bacterium
GATCTGCCGTGAGCAGCACCATCGCCGCCAGCGAAAAGCTTTGCAGTTGCAGCATCAAAAGCGCTAGCCAGACAAAAATCATCAGCGGCACACCCGCACCGATTGACGACTGCGCCTTCAGGTTTTCTTCATACGCGCCACCCGTTTCGATGCGATAACCGGGCGGCAGCTTGGCGCGGATCTCAGTCAACATCGGATCAATTTGTGCCGACACGTCCGGCGCCTGCGTGCCCTCCACAATGTCCGAACGCACCGACAAGGTAGGCACCCGTGAATAGCGGCGGATGATCGGTTCTTCCATGACCTGCTTGACGCTGGCGACTTGTGACAAAGGCACGGTGCGGCCCGACGACGTTGGAATCTGCAAGTCCTCCACCTGCGACACGGCAATGCGTTCAGCCGCAGGGCCGCGCAACACCACATCAATCAATCGGTCCCGCTCGCGGAACTGGCCAATGGTTGCGCCGGACACCGCGCCGCCAAGCGAGCGGGCTACAGCGAGCGAGGTCACGCCTAACGCACGTGCACGATCCTGATCGACCTCAACCTGCAGCGCGGGTGTGCGGTCGCCCCAATCGGTGTTGACCTCCACGGTCTTCGGATGCTTGCGCAACACCACCGCAACGTCGTCACCAATCTGCTTTAACTTCGCGATATCAGGACCGCTCACGCGGAAGATGATCGGATAAGCAACCGGTGGACCGAGCGGCGTTTTCAGAGCGCGTCCACGCACGCCGGGAAAATTGCTGTCGAGCTCTTTTTGCAGTTTCAGTGACAGACGATTTCTAGCCTCGACGCTGTCAGTCAGAATCAGCGTGTGCGAAAAATTCGGACGGAACAACTCCTGATTGAGCGACAGAAAATAACGCGGCAACGACATGCCGACGCTGGTGACAAAGGTGGTCGCGTCCTTGTCGGCTTTCAGCAGCGCTTCGAGTTTTTCGACTTGTGCTTCGGTCGCCTTGAAACTTGAACCTTCGGGCAACCACATCTCCACCATCACCTCGGTGCGATCGCTGGTCGGAAAGAACTGCTTCTCAGTCAAGCCCATGCCAACGATGCCGATGGCGAGCCCCGCGATGGTGACCACAATCGTCTTCCAGCGATGCGTGATGCACCAGTCAATCGTTGCCCGCAGTCGCGTGTAGAACGGCGTATCAAAGTGCTCATGGGCTTCGCCTTCAACGGTCGCGTTCTTTGGTTTCTTGAGAATCCAGTAACCAAACAGCGGCGTGGCAATAATCGCCGCAAACCACGACAACACCAGCGCAATGGTGGTCACGCTGAACATATCAAACGTGTATTCACCGGTGGATGATTTCGCCATCGCAATCGGCAAGAATCCCGCAGCGGTCACCAATGTGCCCGAGAGCATCGGCCACGCCGTGCTGGCATACGCAAAGGTTGCCGACGCGAACTTGTCGAGTCCCTCTTCGAGCTTCCTCACCATCATTTCGACCACGATCATGGCGTCGTCCACCAGCAGACCCAGCGCGATGATCAACGCGCCGGTTGAGATGCGATGCAGGTCAATTTTAAAAATCTGCATCGCCAGAAACGTCGAGAGCAACACGAACGGAATGGTGAGCGCCACTACGGCCCCTGCCCGCCAACCCAACGACAGAAAACTCACCGCAAGCACAATGGCCACCGCTTCGAGCAGCGAGCGCATGAAGGTGCCGACGGCCTCTTTCACCACCTTCGGCTGGTTGCTCACCTGATGAAACTCAATGCCGACCGGCAGATCGCCCTTGATGCGCTCCATCGCTTTGGTCAGGTTATTACCGAGCTGCAACACGTCGCCATCGCTCTTCATCGACACCGACAGCGCGATGCCAGGCTTGCCACCGAAACGAATGGTCTGCACCGGTGGATCGGCGTAACCGCGGTAAACGTTGGCGATATCACCCAGACGAATGGTGCGACCATTCACGGCTAGCTCCAGATCGCGCACCGATTTCACATTGTCGAAATTGCCGCTGACGCGTAGCGCGATAGCGTTGTCTTTGGTCTGAATCACGCCCGCTGGCACGATGGCGTTTTGTGCCTGCAACTGTGCTGCGATGGAGTTGGCATCGATGCCGAGTGCGCCGATTTTCGCGTTGCTGATTTCGATGTAAATCTTGTCGTCGACCACGCCGACCAACTCGATCTTTGACACGTCTGGAATGCGCAGCAGCTCCTGTCGCACGTCTTCAACCTTGTCGCGTAACTCCGACAGCGAGAAACCGTCGCCGGTGAAGGCGTAGATGGAGCCAAACACATCGCCGAATTCATCGTTGAAGAACGGGCCCTGCACCTCGGGCGGCAAGGTGAAGCGCACGTCGCCGACTTTCTTGCGTACTTGATACCAAAGCGCCTGAATATCCTTACGCGGCGCGGTGTCGATAAGCTCAAGGATGATCAGCGATTCGCCGGGTTTGGAGTAGCTCTGCGTGCGCTTGAAATACGGCATCTCCTGAAGCTTTTTTTCAAGGCGATCGGTGACCTGCGAATCCACCTGCGCGGTGGTCGCGCCGGGCCACAACGTGCGCACCGTGATCGCGCGAAAGGTGAAGTCCGGGTCTTCGCGCTGGCCAAGCTTGAAGTACGCAGAGAAGCCCGCGATCGCGATGGCAAGAATGAAAAATAACGTGAGCTGCTTGTGCTTGATTGCGGCGGCCGAGATGTTCATCCCGCCCGCGCCCTTGTCGCCTCCGCTGGTCATGGTTTGCTGCTTTCTTTGCTGGCAGCGCTAGCCGTCGCAGACGCAGCCGGGCTGGCTGGCGTGGCAGGAGTGGCTGACGTTGCCGCCGCTGCGTTTGCCGGCGCATCCAGCAGCCGCACCTTCTGCCCAAGCTGTAACAAGTTGGCACCGGCCGTGACCACCAGATCGCCGGGCTTGAGACCGGACAGCACCGCGATGCCCTCGTTGGTGCTCTCGCCGGTCTTGATTTCGACCGCTTTTACGGTCTCCGTTGCACGATCCACCAGCCACACCCGCGTGGAGTTGTCGCGGGTATAGAGCGCTGTGTTCGGCACCACGATGGCCTCTGCTGCGCCCAGATCCAGGCGCACGGTGGCGCTCATGCCCAGCTTCAAGGCGTCATCTGCATCGACGATACTCAGGCGCGCGGTGTAGGTGCGACTGGCCGCGTCTGCGGCGGGTGACAGTTCACGCAGTTTTGCCGCATAAAGTTTGCCCGGCAACGCGTCAAAGTGAGCGGCAAATCCTTTCGCGCTTTTGAGCTGTCCGACGGCACGTTCCGACACGTTGACGACGATTTCTTTTTCGCCGGTCTGCGCCACCCGCAGCACACTTTGCCCGGCGGTCACCACGCTGCCGGCCTCGGCATCGACGGCGATCACCACACCGGCCTTATCGGCGCGCAAAGTCTGAAAATTCAACCCGTTTTGCGCACTGGCCAGTTGCGATTGCGCTGCCTTGACGCGTGCGTCGGACGCTTCACTGGTGGCTACCTGCCGCTCCAGGGCCGCGCCGGACACAAAGCCCTTGTCACGCAGCTCCTGCTGGCGTTTCAGCTCGCTTTGCTGCAGCTTGAGATCGGTTCTGGCCAGCTCGACCTGCGCGGCCTGTGCGTTGATAGCGGGCAGCACATCCTGCGAATCCAGCACTGCGAGCACCTGCCCGGCTTTGACTTCCTGCCCAACGTCGACCAGACGGCGCGCGATCTTTCCAGGCACGCGAAAGCCGTAGCGCTGCTCAAAGCGCGGGCGCACTTCACCGGGCAAATACGAGATATCCGCAAGGGAGCTCATGCCCACTTGCATGAACCGCACCGGGCGCGGCGCTTCTGCTTTGGCAGCCATTGCGTCTTTGCTGGCAGCCGGTGCAGCTGCGTCTTTGGCGTCGTCTTTTTTTCCGCATGCGGTGACGATCGCCGTGCTCATGAGGAGCACCAGGAGGAGAGTTGCCTTCTTGTTCATCGGTGTCAAACCTTTGTTGTTTGCGTGTTGTCTGTGATGCCCGTCACGTGCGACCAGTAGCGGGTGAGCGCGAGCGCGGCTTCGTCTTGATAGGTGCCCATGCCGGGCAGCACCGGGCATTTCGGGTCTTTGCTGGTCTCGCCGCGCATGAGGCTGTACAGGCCAATCATCAGCGCGTAGCTGTGCTTGAGCAGACGCACGCCCTCGCCCGGCGCAAGGTTCGCGAAGTGCCGCTCAAGACCGGCCCCGGCCGTGGTCAACCAGCTGGCCATTTGCGTCTGAAACTGCATGGCAGCGGCCAGCGGCACCGCGTTGGCGGCAAAGCCGATGCAGCAGGCGCCGAGCGGCATGTAGGTCGGGGCGTCGAGCAGATGTAGCCGCGCGAGCGCGAGCATCTCATCGTATAGAAACGGTTTGCCGTCGTTCAGGCGCTCAATCAAGGTGCTGAAATAGTGCTCGACTTCGCGTGCATGCAGCGCCAGATAAATCTCTTCTTTGGTCTGAAAGTAAAGATACACGGTGCCCTTGGCGAGACCCGCGGCCTCGGCCACGTCGGCTACGTTGGCGAGGCTGTGATGATCCGTAAAAAGGCGTTCTGCGGCATCAAGAATGGCTTGTCGGCGCGCCTCTTTATCTTCACCGTCGAGCGCGCGCACCCGTTTGCCGCCGTCGCTTGCGCCGTGCAGAAACGCCTTGATGCGCTCCTTTCCGGACGTCACCGGACACGTCGCTGCATGATGCTGCTGGCGTGCTTCAATCGCGTCGCGGATGATTTTTTTGATGGGAGGCATAGACTACTTTGTGGCAACCGTGTGGGCTTGGCCGCGAACTGACCCAGAGTCATTAACAGACCGAATCGTAAATGACTCGCGGTCAGTTGTAAAGTCCCTGACGTTAAAAATCACCTGTCAGGCGGTACAACTTTTCTATAAAACCCTTATTTAACAGGGGCATTACTGCCGATAACGTCAACTATTGACTTACTGCAAA
>JANXNO010000449.1 GCA_025354075.1 Burkholderiales bacterium
GCAAGCCGCTCCTACAGTGATGGCCTCGACTTAATCGTCGCCGACGTTTCCTTCATTTCCCTCACCATAGTATTGCCGCAGTGGCCTGCATTGTTGGCCGCAAAGGGGCGCGTTTTGAGCTTGGTAAAACCGCAGTTCGAAGTAGGTGCTGACAACCTCGCGCGCGGTGGAATCGTGCGTGACGCATCACTTTACGTGACCGTAAAAAAGACGATTCGCGCGGCTTGCGCGCAAGCGGGCTTACGTGTGCTGGATTATTTCGACAGCGCCATCACCGGCACCGATGGCAATCGCGAATTCTTTGTTTACGCGGAAGCAGCGGAGCACACATGAGCAAACCGAGCAAGGCCGCAGCCGACGAATTTCGCGACTATTGCCTCGAACTGTTCGACACGCTTGCACCGCACGCGGGCATTGCTGGCATCGCGGCCAGACGCATGTTTGGCGGCACTGGATTTTCAATTGACGGCAAGACCTTCGCCATCATCGCGATGGATCAACTCTGGCTCAAGGTAGATGACGCGTCACGCAGCGAATTCGAGCAGACAGGCTGCCAGATTTTCACCTATGACATGGCGGGAAAATCTCGCAGCATGAGCTACTACACCGTGCCGCCCGACGCGATGGAATCGGCGGCGCTGATGCGGCCGTGGGCCGAACGGGCTTGGGGTGCGGCGCTTCGCGCTTCGGCGGCAAAGGCGACCAAAACTAAAGCAACGAAAAAATCAAAAAAGATCACTGAAAAATGAACAACATTTCCTTCGAATTTTTCCCGCCGAACACGCCAGAAGGCGCGATCAAACTCCGCGCAGTCACGCAACAACTCGGCGCGCTGAATCCCGAATTTTTCAGCGTGACGTACGGCGCGGGTGGCTCAACGCGTGAGAAAACGCTGTCCACCGTGCTCGAAATTATCGACGCGGGATTTCACGCCGCGCCACATCTGTCGTGCATCGGCGCGACGAAACAAAGCATCTCCGAGACACTCGATCTGTACAAAGAAAAAGGCATTCGCCGCATCGTCGCGTTACGCGGCGATATGCCGAGCGGTATGGGCGCGATGGGCGATTTCAGCTACGCCACCGACCTCGTCAAATTCATCCGTGAACTGCACGGCGATCACTTCACCATCGAGGTTGCAGCGTACCCGGAATATCACCCGCAAAGCCGTTACGCCGAGGCTGATCTCAAAAATTTCGTGACCAAAGCCAACGCTGGTGCGCACTCTGCCATCACGCAATTTTTCTTCAGCGCGGATGCTTACTTTCACTTCGTCGATGAAGTGCGCAAACGTGGTGTCACCATCCCCATCGTGCCCGGCATCATGCCGTTTCACAACTTCTCGAAGATTGCGCGCTTTGCCGCGAAAGACCAGATCGACATTCCACGCTGGATCGCGCTCAAGATGGAAGGCTTCATGGATGACGCCGCTTCAATTCGTGCGTTCGGTGCGGACGTGATCACCAATTTATGTCAGCGCCTGCTGGATGGTGGCGCGCCCGGCATTCATTTCTATACGATGAATCAGGCACCGCTAACGGCTGAAATTGTTCAGCGTTTGCGGTCTTAGCGTGCAAACCAACTAACGGCGTAGGGTGTGCACCACAGTGCGCACCAACAACCTACGCGACTATTTTTTCGTCAACGGCGGTGCGCATTTTGATGCGCACCCTACAAAGGAGATCACTATGTCCCCCCAAGTCATCCACACGGATCTTGCTCCTGCCGCCATCGGCCCTTACTCGCAAGCCGTCAGCATCAATCTGGCGACCGCCGACACGATGGTTTTTTGCTCTGGCCAAATCGGGCTCGACCCCGCCACCGGCAATTTGCGCGAAGGCTTCGAAGCGCAGGTAGATCAGGCGCTCGCCAACATGCAGGCCGTCATTGCTGCCGCGCATGGCAACCTCGGTGGCATCGTTAAACTCACATTGTTCCTGACTGATCTCGCCAATTTCGCGACGGTCAACGCCAAGATGGAAGCGCTGTTGCCTAAGCCCTATCCAGCGCGCTCCACGGTCGGCGTCGCGTCGTTGCCAAAAGGCGCGCTGTTTGAAATTGAAGCGATTGTGGTGCTCTAAATCACGCATATAAAATGCGATCAGCTTTTTAGTGCAACGCGGTGACTCAAAACAAAAGCGTACTTTCGGGGAATTGTTGACTCACAAGTAAGGTGTACCGACGCAAACGGCGAAGGACACGAAAATGAGTCGAACAGAGAGGCGTGCGTACCTG
>JANXNO010000511.1 GCA_025354075.1 Burkholderiales bacterium
CGCCTGATTTAAGCAGGAACAGCGGCTCAGGCGCCACCCGAAAATCAAGCGGCGCGCGCATGTGGCTCAGCTCGCCATCAAACGCCACTTTCACCTTGCGACCTTGCCGCGCCGGTTTGGGTGTGACGATCATGCGGTGAAACTTGAAACTTTCCACCGTATCGGCCTCGCCCAGACTGCCGAAGGCGCCGCGAAACAACAGCCAGAGCATCGCCACTGAGCCAATCGGTCGCAGCATCACCGCCGCAATACAGCCCTCATCCAGCGCCTGCGCTTCGGGCAGGCCCACCTGCTCCAGTTGCAGGCGATTATTACCAACAAACAGCGTGGGTGTTTTCACTTCGCGAACCCCCGCGCTGCGTTCAATGCGGAGCTGCAGTTGCCGGTGCCGGGCCAACAATGTCGCCAGCGCCGCAACGAACGCTACCAGTCGACTGCGACCAAAACGCGCTTTGTAGGCCTCGCGATCCTGCAACAGCTCGGGGTACAGGCCAACGCTCGCGTTGACCAAAAATACCTGATCGTTGATCAAGCCGACTTGCACCGGAACCGGTACTGAATGAAGCAGCGCCTGCATGGCACCAACAGCGTCAGTGGGAATGCCGTGCGTTCTGGCGAAGTAGTTGAAGGTGCCCTGAGGCACCACGCCCATCGGGCAGTTCTCAATGTAGGCGGCCTGCGCGACGGCGTTGATGGTGCCATCGCCGCCGACGGCGACGACTGCGCTGCTGCGGTCTCGGGCCAACGCCGCACCCTTGCGCGCGACGGTTGCAATATCCCCGCGCTCGGCGTACAGCAGTTCGCCCGCACGACCGTTGGCGTGTAAGGCCTGTTCGATGACTTGCCGCGTCGCGTCAGCATCGTTGCGACCGGACGTTGCATTGACCACAAAAAACAGCGGCGACGCGGCGTCGAACTCGGGACTATTCGCCACCGCGTGCAGCCTACATCGGCAAGTCGTTAGCGTGCGGCTTGGTGCCGTAGTACGAGTGAATGCCCTGCGCCCACGTCTGGTCGGACATATTGGGCCAGTTGTCCTTGTCAAATCCCGGCGCGCTTTCGAGACGTGCTTTGTCAACATTCAACACAAAGCGCTTGTTCACGGTGTCCAGCTTCAACGCACTCCACGGTACGGCGAACAGTTTGTCGCCCATGCCGAGAAAGCCGCCGAATGAAAGCACCGCGTAGCTCACGCGACCGGTGTTCATATCGAGCATAAATTCCTTGATATCGCCGAGATCTTCATCTTTCTCGTTGTACACATCGTTGCCGTTGAGGGTGTCAGCGCCCATCAGGCGAG
>JANXNO010000520.1 GCA_025354075.1 Burkholderiales bacterium
CCTCGCGGTTTGCCCCCCTCTCCCCTCGCGGGAGAGGGTTGGGGTGAGGGCGGTGGCAAACTAACCATCATTGCCAAACAACTCACCACTCCCCATCGCCGCAGGCGGCACCAAACCAAAATGCCGATAAGCCCGCGCCGTCGCTACACGCCCACGACTCGTGCGCTGGATATACCCCTGCTGAATCAAAAATGGCTCGATCACGTCTTCAATGGTCTCGCGTTCTTCGCTGATCGCGGCGGCCAGATTGTCGACACCGACGGGCCCGCCAGCGAATTTTTCAACGATGGTGGAAAGCAATTTGCGATCCATCACATCAAGCCCGCTCGCGTCCACATCGAGCATCGCCAGCGCCTTGTCCGCCACCTCGTGCGACACGCGGCCATTCGCGCGCACCTCCGCGTAATCACGCACGCGGCGCAGCAGACGATTGGCGATGCGCGGCGTGCCACGCGAGCGCTTGGCAATCTCGGCAGCACCACCCGGCTCCATGTTCACGTTTAGCAATTTAGCCGAGCGCGTCACGATGCGCGACAGCTCTTCGTCAGAATAAAACTCAAGCCGCGCCACGATGCCAAAGCGATCACGCAGCGGATTGGTCAGCATGCCCGCGCGCGTCGTCGCGCCGATCAGCGTGAACGGCGGCAAATCCAGCTTCACCGAGCGCGCGCCCGGCCCTTCGCCGATCATGATGTCGATGGCGTAGTCCTCCATCGCGCTGTAGAGCGTCTCCTCCAGCACCGCGCTGATGCGATGAATCTCGTCGATGAACAGCACGTCGTTCGGTTCAAGATTGGTCAACAGCGCCGCCAGATCGCCCTTCTTCTCCAGCACCGGGCCGGAGGTTTGATGCATGTTGACGTGCATCTCGCGAGAAATGATGTGCGACAAGGTTGTCTTGCCCAACCCCGGCGGGCCAAACAGCAGCACATGATCGAGCGGCTCCTTGCGCGTCCGTGCCGCCTCGATAAAGATGGACAACTGCCCGCGAATTTTTTCTTGCCCAATGTATTCGTCAAGCTGCTTGGGCCGCAGCGCGCGCTCCAGCGCGTCCTCCTGCACGCCCTCGCTTTTGGGCGCGATGATGCGGTCAACCGCATGCGCAAGGGAATCATCGTGAATGGCCATGGGGCTATTCTATGGGGCGATGGTTTGTCCTCTGCCGCTTGCTTGGTTCCCTCTCCCGCATGCGGGAGAGGGTTAGGGTGAGGGTGGCAAAGACCAATCTTCACTCCACCAGACCCAACGACCAAGCTCAGGGCGAACGGCTGAAAGGCGCTTCCACTGGTGCTACGGATCGAATCGGTCGCTCGTGTCCATACGAACACTTCGAAGCTTCGCCGTTTTGAGATGGGCGGCGTAGTTCGCTTCCGAGAAATAGCCAGTCAACACGGAGCGACGACGAGCACCGCTCGGGTTCAGGCTGGCTGCATGCACAAGATCGGCGTCAAACACCAGTATGTCGCCTGCTTCGCCGGAGAGTTGCACCGACCGGGACTCGTCGTTAAAGTCGAACGGCGCTTCACCCGTTGCAGGACGGTGGCTGCCGGGCACGATTCGGGTTGCGCCATTATGAGGACCGAAGTCGTCAAAGTACGCTATCGCGCTGACCGTGTCGCCATTGCGCTGGGCCGACAGATCACGGTGCAGCTGCTGATGGCCGCCGCCCGCCAGCGGCTCGCGGCCCTCGACCTGAGCGAGGAAGAACCGCCCTCCGATCAACTCGCCCACCACGGCGAGCAGCTCCGGCAAACGGCATACTGACTGCACCCTCGCATCAAGATCGAGCAAGGCGTGGCGCCATCCCACGCCACGTGGTACCGGCCATTGGTCCGACGGCGTGACACCGGTGTCGAACGCCGCGCGAAGCTCATCTAGCCATTCAGGCGGAATCGCGCGGCGGAGCATTGCATAGCCGTCTCGATGGAGGTGTTCGCGGTTAACCATAGTTTGCGCAATTTGGTCGCCGCTTTGACTGGATGAGGGTGAACGGCGGTGGCAGGCTACTTCGCTTTCGACAACAATTTCAATGCCGTCCGAATCGCATCATTCAGCGGCAAATCTGCTGCCAAATCCTTGCAGGCGGCTGCGGCTTCTTTTTCGCTGTAGCCGAGCGCTAGCAGGGCGTTCACCACGTCATCCGCCGGGTTAGCGATGGCGGACGATGCGCCAGGTACACCGCTGGCGACTACGGCCTTGCCTTTGAGTTCGAGCAGCAGGCGCTCTGCTGTTTTGGTGCCGATGCCGGGGACGCGCGTTAGGCGCTTCACGTCCTGCATCATGATGGCATGATTGAGCTCGGCGACGGACAAACCGGAGAGCACGGCGAGTGCAACTTTAGGGCCGATGCCGGTGACTTTGATGAGCTGGCGGAAGGCGGCGCGTTCGTCGTTTGTCGCGAAGCCGAACAGCAAATGCGCGTCTTCACGCACGACGTAGTGCGTCATGAGCTGCACGCGTTCGCCGGTGGCGGGCAGAGCGTAGAAGGTGCTCATCGGTACGTCCACTTCATAGCCGACGCCGCCAACATCGACGACGATTTGTGGCGGTTGTTTGGCGGCGAGTGTGCCGCTTAAGCGTCCGATCATGATGGGGCTTTTTCTGCGTTCATAGAGGCAACTTTATCAGTTGCGATTCGTTGTCAATTTCCGTTCGCCCTGAGCGTAGTGAAGGGTCTGACTGTCGCGCATCAAACCTTTCGCTACGCTCAGGGCGAATGGGTCATTCTGATACAGCTATTCGCTGAAAAGCCCATTTCAATTCGGCTTAGGAAGTTGAAAGGCGTAAAGTCGACATTCAAGCTAAATTCACTCTGCGCCCAATTGAAATAACGCTTTAACGTAAAAGCTGTTGGCGTTTTCGTCAGATCAGACGTCCACCACGCTGAGTCGTTTTTCGCTTGCCTAGTAGCTCTGCGCCCAGCGCGCCAAAGCCTTGCCGTGAATGCGCGTGGGTGATCGCGGTGGCTAGCGCGTCGGCGGCGTCGGCTTGCGGCGTCGTGTCCAGTTTTAACAGGCGCTTGACCATTTCCTGCACTTGCTCCTTGGCGGCTTTGCCGTGGCCGACGACGGCCTGCTTGACTTGCAGCGCGGTGTATTCGTACACCGTCGCGCCTGCGAGCACGGCGGCGGTGATGGCCGCGCCACGCGCCTGGCCGAGCAACAGCGTGGATTGCGGGTTGACATTGACGAATACTTTTTCTACGACGACATCGTCGGGTTTGTGCTGGTTGATGATGCTTTGAATGTCCTGCGCGATGGTGAGCAGGCGTTCGGGCAGCGTCCCTTTGTCGTCGGTTTTGATGCAGCCGCTGGCAACGTAGGCGAGCTTGTTGCCGGACTGCTCGATGAGGCCGAAGCCGGTGCTACGCAGGCCGGGGTCGATGCCGAGGATGTAGCGGGCTGGCCCCCTCTCCGGTAACACGGGAGAGGATTGAGGTGAGGGTTTTTGATTGAGTTGTGCTTGCATACATCGCTGCGAGAGCCACGGCCCTCATCCGCCCTGTCGGGCACCCGGAGCACACTTGCACCAAGTCTAGCGCGCCGCGCTGCGGGAGAAGGACTCGCTACGCCATCTTCACCGCAGTGCCACTCACGGCAACCATCATCATGCCGTTGGTTTCGCCGAGCACTTCATAGTCGAAATCCACGCCGATGATGCCGGTGGCACCGCGCTCTTTGGCGACAGTGATCATGTCGGCAAGGGCTGCGTCGCGGGCGCCTGAGAGCGCGCGCTCATAGCCGCCTGCGCGACCGCCTACGATGTCGCGAACGGAGGAGAACATATCGCGAAAGATGTTGGCGCCGATGATGGCCTCACCGTTGACGACGCCCAGATATTGGCTGGATGCGATGTCCGGCGGTGTGGTGGTGGAGAGGAAAAAACCGTCGTCGTTTTTTGAGAACCAGCTCATGTTTCGTACTCCTGAAAATCTGATTGAAAACTGTGTCTGGTGCGCCAACAGCCACCCTCACCCCACCCCTCTCCCGCTTGCGGGAGAGGGAGTCCGAATGTCTCTCTCGCGTGAAAGGAGAGGGGGAATCGAATTACTCGTTAATCACCGCCGACGTGTAAACATCCTGCACGTCATCCACGGCGTCAAACGCATCAAGCAACTTCTGCATTTTGATGGCGTCTTCGCCTGTGAAAACAACTTCGTTCTGCGCTTTCATCGTCACTTCGCCCGCGTCGGACTTGAAGCCCGCTTTAGCCAGCGCTTCCTTGATGTTGACGAAATCGTAGGGCCCGGTGACCACCTCCATCGAACCGTCGTCGTGCGTGATCACGTCGTCTGCGCCCGCCTCCAGCGCGGCTTCCATCAGCGCGTTCTCGTCTGCGCCCGGCGCGAACAGCAGCGTGCCGCAGTGCTTGAACAGGAACGCGACTGAGCCGTCGGTGCCAAGATTGCCACCGTGTTTGCTGAAGGCGTGGCGCACCTCAGCCACCGTGCGGACGCGATTGTCGGTGAGGCAATCGATGATCATCGCGGCACCGTTGATGCCGTAGCCTTCGTAGCGAATTTCTTCGTAGTTCGCGCCGTCAACCTCGCCCGCACCGCGCTTGATCGCGCGCTCGACGGTGTCCTTGGTCATGTTGTTGTCGTAGGCTTTGTCGATGGCCAGCCGCAGGCGCGGATTGCCTTCGATGCTGCTACCACCCATCTTCGCCGCGACCGCGATTTCCTTGATCAGGCGCGTGGCGATCTTGCCCCTTTTTGCATCCTGGCGACCCTTGCGGTGCTGGATGTTTGCCCATTGACTGTGACCGGCCATAGTGACTTCAAGTGCGTTTTTCACACACCATCGAGATTATCGGAACTTCTGATTTTACGAAGCTTGCGACCCTGACGCATTGGCGGCGCGATTTATCAGGTGATAGACCGTTTTCAGGCGTAACTCGGCGTCGTTGATTTCGAGCAGACTTTGCTTGATGGACGGCGGCATTTGCAGGATTTCGACCAGGCGGCTGCCAACCCAGGTCGCATCTTCAAGATCAAACGGTTCGGCAAATTTAGCGTCGCCCGCCCGCTCCATCACCTGCGACAAAATCGCGCTGAGCTCCGAATAAGTCTTCGGCACTTTCAACTTCTTTTCAGCAGGAATCCAGCGCACAGCGGCGCGTTGTAGGCCTGATTTTTCGGTTTTCGCGCGCAGTACTTCAAAACGGTCTTCGCCCACCACATCCAGCAGGAAAATCCCCGCCTGAGGCATGTCAAACGACAGTACGCGCGCGGCCGTGCCGACCTTGGCAAAGGCTTGTTGAGCGCCGACTTCTCCACCACCCGTCAGTGTGATCACGCCGAACAATTCGCCATCCGCAATGCGTGCTTTGGCAAGATCGATGTAGCGTTGCTCGAAGACCTTGAGACCCAGTCGCCCGCCTGGAAACAGGGTGGCTCCGAGAGGAAACAGAGGCAGTGTTTCCGGCAAATTTTTGGCAGGCTTGCGTCCGAGGAATGACAACATAAACGGTTTCAGAGTTTGTAATTATTCTGGAGATTCTGGCTATTCGGGCGTCGGATGCTCACGATCATGTCGCAGTACGCGCGCGGTCGCAACCATAGCGGCCTTCAGTGCGTCGGCAACGTACACCGACCGATGCTTGCCACCGGTGCAGCCAATCGCGACGTGAATGCGAGCGCGGTTGTCCGCGATGAAACCGGGCAACACGGCACGAATATAGGTGGCGATCGCGCTAACGAGAGCAGCGGTTTCCGGCTGCGCGCGCAGGTAGTCGACCACTGGACTGTCGCGGCCCGTGAGCGCAGCCAAACCGGGTTCGTAAAACGGATTGGGCAGGATGCGCGCGTCGAACACGAGATCGGCGTCCGGCGGTATGCCTTGTCGATAAGCGAACGATGAAATTTCCAGCAGTGGCAGGTCGGTCTCAGCCTTGATCGAATTGGCGAATTGCCGCACCCGTTGCCGCAGCAAATGGGTGCTGGTCGAGCTGGTGTCAATGTCGAACGCTTCGGCGGCGACAGCGTGCAACCGCAAGCGCTCTTCCGTGATGGCCTCTTGCAGCGTGCTGTGATCGCTGGCGAACGGGTGTTTACGCCGGGTTTCTGCAAAGCGACGCAGTAACGTGGTGTCAGAGGCGTCGATGCGAATAATGCGCAGTGGCATAGCCGGGTGTACATTCGAAATCGCAGCGCATCCAGCATCAAAATCCGCAACGAAGGTGGGCGAGTGCGCATTAATGCTTATACCTAATGGCTGCGTGTGTGTCGCAAGCATTGCCTCCACCGTATCGATCAGCAACGCGGCGGGCAGGTTGTTGACGATGGCAAAACCAACATCCTCCAGCGCCCCCAGCGCCACGTTTTTACCTGCGCCGGAGACGCCCACCACCAAGATCAACTGCATGGATCGAAAGGGCGCTACCCCTCCTCCATCAGTTTGGCTTGACGCTCGATAAATTCGCGGGTGGAATCGATGCCGCGCAGGTTGAGCACGAAGTTACGCACCGCCGTTTCAACCAGCACCGCGAGGTTGCGACCGGCAGCGACGGGAATCACAACCTTGCGGATTTTGACGCCCAGAATCTCTTGAAAACTGGCGTTGACGTTCATGCGATCAAGCCGCTTGAACTGCTCGTCGGTGTGATCCTCAAGATGTACGATCAGTTTCAGTGATTTGCGCGGGCGCACTGCCGTCTCACCGAACGTCGTGCGAATGTTCAGAATGCCGATGCCGCGCACTTCGAGGAAGTCTTTCAGCACGTCCGGGCAGCGTCCCTCGATCAACTCCGGCGATACTTTGTAGACCTCAACAATATCGTCTGCTATCAACCCGTGACCTCGGCTGATGAGCTCCAAAGCCAGCTCGCTTTTGCCGATGGCCGACGCGCCGGTGATCAGCACACCCATTTCGAGCACATCGAGAAACACGCCATGCAAGGTAGCGTTGGCAGCCAGCATGCGCGCAAGGTAGAGGCGCAAAACATCCACCACATGCGGGCTCGGGTAGGGCGAGGTCATGAGCGGTACGTGTGCGCGGTCGGCAAGCTCGAGCATGTAGGGCGGCGGATCGCCGACGCCACAGACAAACACGGCACCCAGCTCGTCCACCAGCAGACGTGAAAACGTCTCAGCCTGTTCGGGCAGCGTAAGCGTACCCAGGTAAGCAAGCTCCGCAGGCCCGATCAACTGCACGCGAAACGGATGGATGAAATTCATGTGGCCGACGAGGCCTACATGCGCCTGCGCGTTGGTGTCGCGTGAGAGCGCACGACCACCGCCGTCGCGGCCAGCCACCCACTGAGCTTCGAGTCGCTCCTGATTTTCGGCAAAAAGGCGGGAAATTTCGACGGTACGCACGTGCAGTCTGCGGCTTATTGAGGGGCGCTGAACAGGGCGTGGATCGTTTGCGGATTGTTAGCCGCAGTGAGCGCGTCGCGAAAGGTGCGGTTAGAGAAACGCTGCGCGAGTTCAGACAAGATTTGCAGGTGTTCGTCGGTGGCCGCTTCGGGCACCAGCAACACAAAAATGTCGCGCACGGGCTGACCGTCCGGCGCTTCAAAAATAATGGGGGTTTTCGGGCGGGCGAAGTAGCCGATGGAGTGCTTCAAACCCCGAATACGACCGTGGGGAATGGCGATGCCCTGACCTAACCCGGTTGAACCCAAACGTTCCCTCGCCAGCAGACTGTCAACGGTCACGGTGGGGCTCAAGTGATAGCGCAATTCAGATTCAAGCGCAATGAGTTCGAACAATCGCCGCTTGTTGGCCACATCAAGGTCAAGCAACACATTGTCGGCAATAAGAAGATCCGAGAGGAGGCTCACAGGCAGGCTTTAGTCCGTGTTATCCGGGCGGCCTCAATTGGCCTTTTGGCCTCGTTGGCCGCTGCAAGCGCAGGTGCGCTGCACCCTTAATTCTAGTGCAGCGGGCTTGGTGCGCCTGTGCGAGAGGTCGCGGCAGTTATGAAGCTGGGGCCGTGTCTACGTCGCTGCGTTTTCGTTCGTACCCTTCACTCCGGTGCACCTGCAATCGCTCCTTGTGGCGCACCACCTGACGATCCAGTCGATCCGCCAGCTCGTCTATTGCCGCGTACAGGCTCTCGCCTTCACAGGCGGCGTGAATTTCGCGCCCGCTGACGTGCACATTTGCTTCAACCTTCTGCCTGAGTTTTTCAACCGACATCACCACACTGACATCAATAACTTGATCAAAATGACGATTAACGCGATCCAGCTTGGACACCACATAGGTGCGCAGCGCGTCGGTAACAGCAACATGATGGCCGGTGATGTGCAAATTCATGAACGTACCTCTCAATGACAAAAATGTGTGGATCAGGCTCGACGCGGTTGCACGTTAATGCGATTTATCCGCGCCTTCTAAGGTTGACCGGGGCAATATTCTGTAGTTCCCGGTATTTCGCCACCGTTCGTCTTGCCACGATGATGCCCTGCTCTCCCAGCAGTTCAGCAATGCGGCTGTCCGTCAATGGCTGTGCGGTTTCCTCCCCTGAAATAAGTGTTTTGATCATAGACCGAATCGCGGTTGAAGACGCGGCTCCCCCGGCATCGGTGGCCACGTGGCTGCCGAAAAAATATTTAAGCTCGAAAGAACCCCGCATGGAACTGAGGTATTTCTGTGTCGTAACGCGAGACACGGTGGACTCGTGCAACCCCAGTGCGTCTGCGACTTCACGCAGCACGAGCGGTCGCATGGCAACCTCGCCGTGATCGAAAAACGCTTGTTGTCTTTCCACAATTTCGCTGGACACACGCAATATCGTATCAAACCTTTGCGCCACATTCTTGACCAACCACCGCGCTTCCTGCAACTGAGTTGACAACGGTGTGGATCGCCCCTCTTTCTGGCGGTGCAACATGTCGGCATAGACACTATTCACGGTCAGCTTGGGCACCGCCACCGGGTTGAGTTCCGCGACCCAGCGGCGCTTGCTGCGGCGCACGATCACATCGGGAATCATGAGTGTTGTAGAAACATCTGCGAACGCAGCGCCCGGACGTGGCGTTAACGTGCGAATCACTGCATGCGCATCTTTGAGATCAATGTCGTCAATGTCGAGCAGTTTTTTGATGCGCAAATAATCGCGACGTCCGAGATGGTCGAGCGCTTCGCCGACGATACGCCGGGCAAGCCGGGTGTCGCCGTTATTCGGGCAATGACGCAATTGCAACAACAGGCATTCACGCAAGTCTGCCGCGCCCACGCCGGCAGGATCAAGGCTCTGCAGGATGGTGATGGCCGCCTGCCAGTCCGCTTCGTCGATTTCGCGATCATCGTCTCCGTCACGCATCAACAGCGCGTCGATGTCATCTTTACTGACTGACAAAAAACCATGTTCATCAAGACTGTCAATGAGCCCATGAACGAGCTGAATGATCTCGGGCGCCGCTTTGACCAGCACCAGTTGCGAACGTAAATGTTCGCGCAAACTCGGGGGCGATGCACGCTGCGACTCGAACGATTCATCATCATCGTCAAAGCTGCCTGCGCCGGAGCTGCCCCACTCACCGAGGTCAAGCACCTGTGATTCGAAATCACCCTCACCCTCAGACGCAGCGGTTGCCGTGGTGGTGAAATCGACTGGATCCGACACACCGTTTAACGGCATCACGTCGACAGCCTCTTGTGCATCGCTCGCGCTTACAGCGTTGCCATCGAAGTCATCGCGCTCGCTCGCAGAAAAGGTGCCCATCGCGTCGCTGCCATCAAGCATTTGTTCGCGATCAATGGTCGCGACAAATACTTCAGGCGCGTCGTCGTTGCTGCCGCCATCATCGCCCTCAGCATCACCGTCGGCGAGTTCCAGTAACGGGTTCTCGGCCAGCGCGGTCTGAATCTCCTGCTGCAGCTCAAGCGTAGACAACTGCAACAGCCGGATCGACTGCTGCAGTTGCGGCGTCAGCGTGAGATGCTGCGCCAGTCTGAGTTGAAGACCTGCTTTCATTGCGATGTGAATTTTGCGGGCTTATAAACGGAAATGCTCACCCAGGTAAACCTTGCGCACGGACTCGTTGCCAATGATTTCTTCCGGCTGACCATCGGCGAGCACACGGCCTTCGCTGATGATGTAGGCACGGTCACAAATGCCAAGCGTTTCGCGCACGTTGTGATCGGTGATCAATACGCCGATGCCACGCTCGCGCAAAAAACGCACGATGCGCTGAATCTCAATCACGGCAATCGGATCAACACCAGCAAACGGCTCATCAAGCAAAATAAATCGCGGTCGCGACGCCAGTGCGCGTGCGATTTCCAGGCGACGACGCTCGCCGCCCGACAGCGCCACCGAAGGCATGTCACGCAAGTGGGCAATCGCCAGATCATCGAGCAGTGCCTGTAACTCTCGCTCGATCACGGCGTCGTCTTTTTCGCGCAGCTCAAGAATCGCGCGGATATTTTCGCCTGCGGTGAGCTTGCGAAAAATGGACGCTTCTTGCGGCAGATACGACAAACCCTGCCGCGCGCGCTCATGAATCGGTAGATGCGTGAGCTCTTTGTCGTCGAGTTTGATCACGCCACCGTCAGCAGCGACGAGTCCCACGATCATGTAGAAGCAGGTGGTCTTGCCCGCACCATTGGGGCCAAGCAAACCAACCACTTCTCCGCTATCAACGGTAAGCGAAACGTCGTGAACGACGGTTCGCGACTTGTAGCGCTTTTTAAGCGCAACGGCTGAAAGCTGGCTCATTGCGCTTGGGGGGGTTTGCGGTTTTAACGATGGGCGGTTTGGCCGCCTTTGCGGGTGGTTTGCCAGCGGCTTCACTGCCGCCTGCGCCTTCGGCGGGTGCAGCCAGCACATCGGGTTCAGCCGGCGGTAGAACGAACGTCACGCCACGGCCCTCGGTCTTGCGGTCTTTCGATTCGCGCGCTTCGGCCTTGCTGGTTTGCGTGTTGTAGACGATGTAGTTGGCGCGCTCTTCGTTGTCGCCGACAAACAATTTAGCGTTGCCAAACAACTCAACAATGCCGGTCGCGTTGTCATGTTCGGCGCGATCCGCTATGCCTTGTGCCCAGTCGCCTTTTTCAGTGCGCTGGCGAAAGCACACCGGGCCGCCGACCAGCGACGACTGATAGGTGCCATTGGCGCGGCGGGTCACCGTGCCCTTATTCGAGGTCACCTTTAACGTGCCCTGCGTGATCGTCACGTCTTTGGTAATCACATAGACGCCCGCACCGTGGTCAAACTCGCCGACCACAGCCTGCACCACCATTTCCTTGGTGCGATCTGCGGTTTCGGCCAACGCGCTGCCGCACAGCAGAACGCCAATGGTCAACGCACAAATTTTCGTGTTCATTCAGTTCCTTTCGGAGGCAACGTGACCGTGAAGCCACGATCTGTTTCTCCCTGCTTTTTTTCGGCATTCACGCGCAGGCCTTGCGTGATCATCACCCGGTCACCGCTCACGGTGCGGGTTGGTGCGTCGGTTTGCGCTGTTTGTGTCTTTGGAAAAACAGTCAATGTTTCGCTCTCGTAGGTGACTGCTTCGCGCCCCGGACTCGCCGCCTGTTTTGCCACCACTTTTCCCGAAAAATCGACCTGTTCGACGCCCGTTTTCGAGGGGTCACTCTTGAGGACGGCGCGCGTTGCGTCAACCTCCATCTTTGGTTTTCCTGCGGGCTGGCTCTCGTAGCGAGGCCGGTTGATCACCGTGGTTTGCGTGCTGGGAAAATGGGTCGCGCGGTCACCGATCATGACGCTTTCAACGCGACCATCTGCAGCAGTGCGCTGAATTTTGAACTGCTCCAGAAAGTGATCAGGTGCGGGTTGCGCCGAATTCTTCTGCGCACGCGCGCTTTCGCTCACGCGGGCGTCGAGCCAAAAGGTGAGCAGCGCGAAGATACCGACCGCCAGTAGAGGAAACATCGCCGCAAGGCTGTCCTGTCGGCGTCGCCAAGTGAATGCGCTCATGCGGCCGTGCCCTGAAGGTAGCGTTGCAGCAGCTCGTCAAGCCGTCCCTGCACACGCAAAATCGCCTCCACCAGTTCACGCACGGCGCCGCTGCCGCCAGGCACACTCGACAGCCAATGCGCGCGCTGACGTACGGCTGCGGCACCATTGGGCACGGTTGCAGCGAGGCCCGAAATGCTGAGTGCCGGTAAGTCCAGCCAGTCATCGCCAATATAGGCCACCTCGTTCAATGGCACATTCCAGCGCTCGCAGAGGGCCGTCAATGCGGTGCCTTTGCTGCGCTCGCCGCTGACCAGCTCCACGCCCAGTTCGGTGGCGCGCCGTTCAACGGCGGGCCCGCCACGCGCGGTGAGCAGCGCCACTTTCCAGCCCGCCTGTTTGGCCAGCGTGATGCCGAATCCGTCAAGCACCGAGAAGGATTTGATCTCGTCAGCGCCGAGA
>JANXNO010000563.1 GCA_025354075.1 Burkholderiales bacterium
TTGGCTTCGTAGCGATGTTGGGTGTGATCGCTTTGATGGGCATCATCATGCGCAACACCATCATTTTGATCGACCAGATCAAGCAGGACATGGCGACCGGTACGCATGCCTGGGTGGCAGCACGTGAGGCGGCGGTGCGACGCTTCCGTCCGATCACGCTGACGGCGGCTGCTGCAGTGCTGGCGATGATTCCGCTGACCCGCAGCGTGCTGTGGGGGCCAATGGCGGTCGCGATCATGGCGGGTCTCATCATCGCCACGGCACTGACAATTCTCGCGGTGCCCGCGATCTATGCGGCCTGGTATCGGGTGAAGCGGCCCGCGACTACGTAGCGCTTTGCTTGCAGGCAGGATCTTGAACCAGCTTACTGCTGCTCCGGTCAGCGCATCGTCAGGCCGAGTAGTGCATCATCGCAGCAACTGGAAACTGGCATTTAGCTGCGTGTGATGGTACCCATCAAAAATAACGACAACGACTACTCCGCGCTGAAGCATCTTGGGCCGGGCCTGATCACTGGTGCGGCGGACGATGACCCCAGCGGCATCGCGACCTATTCACAGGCGGGTGCGCAGTTCGGATTCTCCATGCTGTGGACGGTGGTGTTTACCTACCCGCTGATGTGTGGCATCCAGATGGTCAGCGCCCGGTTGGGCTGCCTGTCGGGGCGCGGACTCGCGGCCAACATCAAGGCCCAGTATCCAAAACCGGTGCTTTACGCCATCGTAGGCCTATTGATGCTGGCCAACACCATCAACATCGCCGCCGACATTGCCGCGATGGGCGAGGCGCTGCGCCTGTTGCTGGGTGGTTCAGCGCATGTGTACTCGGTAACTTTTGGTTTGCTGTGCCTGATGTTGCAAGTGTTCATTTCGTATCAAAAATACGTTGGCTTTCTCAAGTGGCTGACGCTGGCATTACTGGCCTACGTCGCGGTGGTGTTCACCATTCACGTGCCGTGGGTTGAGGTTGCGCAGCGTATCGTGTGGCCGCGCATGGCGATCACGCGCGAAAGCATCACAATGATTGTTGCGGTATTCGGCACGACGATCAGTCCCTATCTTTTCTTCTGGCAGGCGGCGCAGGAGATGGAGGATTTACGCAGCACCCATGAGTCGGGCATGCCCATCACGCTGGACGTGGCGCGTGGTCATTTGCGGCGCATTAGGTGGGACACCTACATCGGCATGGGGTTTTCCAATCTGGTAGCGTTCTTCATCATTTTGAGCGCGGCCGCCACGCTGCATCAAGCCGGTATCACTGACATTCAAACCTCAGCGCAAGCCGCTGAAGCATTACGACCACTCGCGGGCGATTTCGCGTTTTTACTGTTCAGTCTCGGCATCATCGGCACCGGCATGCTGGCGGTGCCGGTGCTCGCCGGTTCCGCGGCTTATGCGGTGGTCGAGAGCTTCGACTGGCGCTCCGGGCTCGACAAAAAGCTGCATGAGGCGAAAGAGTTCTATGCCATCATCGTGCTGGCCACTTTGGGCGGCGTGCTGCTCAATTTCACCTCCATTGATCCGATCAAGGCGCTGTTCTGGAGTGCTGTGATCAATGGCGTGATTGCGCTGCCGATTATGGTGGTGATGATGCTGCTCGGCAGCAACGAGGGCGTAATGGGCCGCTTCACCATTGGCAAACGGCTGCGCTGGTTAGGGTGGCTCGCGACGGCGGTGATGGGCGCGGCAGTGGTCGCAATGTTCGCTACGTTGTAGGAGTGCCCTAAACTTCGCGCTATGCGATCCCAGGTGCTCATCGTCGAAGACGAACCCGAACTGTTACTCAAATTTGCAACGGCGGTGCAGTCCGACCCGTTGCTGGCGCTGTCTGGCGCGGTGCCCACTGGCAAGGCGGGCATCGCGTTGCTGGATGCGCTGCGGCCCGATGTGCTGATGGTCGACTTGGGTCTGCCAGATATCAGTGGCATTGAAGTGATCGCACATGCGGCAAAGCATCACCCTGCGACCGATGTGCTGGTGGTGACGATGTTTGGCGACGACCTGCATGTGTTGGCGAGCATCGAAGCGGGTGCCACGGGTTACCTGCTCAAAGACGCGCTGGCCGGTCGCATCTGCATCAGCATTCATGAGCTGCGCGCGGGGGGCTCACCGATTACGCCCAGTATTGCGCGCAAAGTGCTGGCGCGGTTTCGTCTGCCAGTGCCTCCGTCTGCCGTGGCGCACGCGGCGAAACAACCCATCGCGGAATCTGTTGTTGCGACGCCCTTGACCGAGCGCGAGATCGATATTCTGCGACTGGTGGCGAAGGGGTTGAGTTTTAACGAAGTCGGCGATTCGCTCGACATCTCGCCGCACACCGTGGTCACGCATGTAAAAAAAATCTATCGCAAGCTGGCAGTCCATTCGCGTGGCGAAGCGGTGTTTGAAGCCGGGCAGATGGGATTGCTGTGATCGGCTCGCCCCCTTGATTCGCCGTGATCTCGCGCGCCTTGGTGGGTGCGCGTGCCTGTGCGTTTGGCTATTGTTGTGCGGGCTCACGCCAGCGTATGCGCAAGCGACGCTGGCGCCCACGATCGAGCCCAGTCGCGTTAGTTTGCTGCTCATTGATCGCTCATTTCCACCACCGGATTCGTCTGCCTGGATGCCGGCGAATCTGCCTGATAACTGGGCGCATCGCGGATTTCGTCCGGAGCGAATGCCTGTCTGGTACCGCCTCGAATTTGACGTGCCTGCAGAGTTCGAGCGGCAGGGCGCGTGGGCGGTTTATTTGCCGTATTTGTATGACGGTGGACAGTTTTTTTTGAATGGAAAACTGGTCGGGAAAATCGACGAAACCAACGAACAGGTGCATTCAAAATGGGAGCGTCCACACCTGCTGGCACTGCCGTACGGGGCCGCGTATGGAAACGGTTTGAACGCTGGTCCCAACGTGCTGCACTTGCGCCTCAACGCGCCCGCAGTTGGGGTGATGCTGAAAATTCCCGAGATTCGTTTGGGGCCAGCGCAGGCGATGCAGGAGGTCTATGAGCGGCGGTTGTTTCTGATTCGCACCATCGCGCAGTTCACCAGCGCGGCGTGCTTTGCCACGGCGGCCGTCGTGCTGTTCATCTGGTGGCGGCGTCGGGCGGAGGTGCTGTACGGAATCTTTGGCTTGACCACGCTGCTGTGGGGCGTGCGCACGCTGACCTTTGTGATCGAGCAATTGCCGACTGCGCAGTGGCAGGTCTGGCGCCTTTGCTATCAGTCGGCCACCGGCGGTTTTGTCGTTGCAATGGCGCTATTTATGTTGCGCACGGCAGGAATTGTGCGGCCGAAGCTGGAATTCGCTTTGATCGGCTACGCGTTGGTCGGGCCGCTGGTGCTGTTGCTTGGCGGCTCCGGCATTGAGCGTTGGGTCAGCTCGGTGTGGACAGGCGGGTTTCTGCTCGTGGCGATGCTGATCATCGTGATGGTGTTTGTGGCGGCGTGGCGGCAGCGCACCGGCACTGCCATTGCGCTGATGTTCACCGTGTTGGTGGCGGTGATGGCGGCGGGGCATGACTATTTCTTGCTGGTGAGCGCATCATGGTTCGCAGCGCTTGCGCCGCGGTGGACGGCCGAGCGAATTTTCGTGCTGGCGTACGCCGCCAACGCCGTATTGCTGGTGATGGGCAGCATTTTGGCCAGCCGTTTCATCAACACGTTGCATGAACTCGAGGGGCTAAATCAGACGCTGGATCGGCGCGTGGCTGAGCGCGAAGCCGTGATCGAGCAAAACTATCAGCGACTGGTCGATCTGGAGGGCCAACGACAGGGTGCGGAGGAGCGGCAACGCATCATGCAGGATATGCATGACGGGCTGGGGGCGCAGTTGTTCTCCTCGCTGTCGCGTTCGGAACGCGCCGATATGTCGCAGCAGGAGATGTCGGACGCGTTGCGCGCGTGTATCGCCGAGATGCGGCTGGCGATTGATTCGCTTTCCACCAGTGACGACGATTTTGCGGCCACGTTCAGCGATTTTCGCTATCGCTGGGAGCCGCAGCTCAAGGCACTGGGCATTGATTCACGCTGGCACGTGACTATTTCGCCTGACGTGCCGCCGCTGGCACCGCACAACACGCTGCAAGTGCTGCGCATCATGCAGGAGGCGCTGACCAACGTGCTCAAGCATTCGCGCGCGGCTCACGTTGAGGTGCGATTGCGCTGGGTAGGCGCACTGATGACGGTCGAAGTGGAAGACGACGGCGTGGGTCTGCAAGGCACGACGCGCACACAAAGTCGTGGTTTGAACAACATGCGATTGCGTGCTGGACGGTTGGGTGGCGCAGTGATGCTGGAATCCCGCCCCGGTCAGACGCTGGTAAGCCTGAAGGTGCCCACGACTGCGCTGGCCTGAGAGATTTTTAGACGATCAGCTTTTGCGTGAAATGCCCATTAAATATGGGCTAAAGCGCTATTTAGGTTAATTATCGACTAACCGCATAAATTGGCTATAAGCCCAATTAGAACGGTGTTTTCAGCGCAAAGCTATACATCAGAAATTACGAAATTCGCGCGTCGCGACGTGCCCGCCGCCGATCTTCACACCTACCGCAAACGCGGTATGCCTTCGTCAAACGACGCCGTAATGCGGGATATACGTCGCGAAATCTGGTGGCTATGATTCGCTCGCAATAAGATTTTTGTGTATTGCAGGCAGGCAACAGAACCATAAAAACGACTGTGCTGCCGCACGAGATAGACCGGAATCCAGCCAACCATACCGAGGGGTCACCCTGTGCTTTTTCACGCGCATCTCTTGCGCTGCGCGCATTGCGATCAACGCATCGCCGATGGGCATCGGCCCTTTTTTCTTTCACTGTGATCGGAGACACCATGTCTGCTTCATCCACTAACCCTGTTCGGGGCCTCGCGTTGTTGATACGACTTTTAGTCGTACTGATGGCGTTCGCCACTGCGAGCGCCTTCGCTCAGGATATGGGCAACACGCTTACGACCAATCAGTCGTTGAACGTTAATCAGTCTTTACGCTCCACCAACAAACAGTACAAGCTGGTGATGCAGGGCGATGGCAATCTCGCGCTTTACCGCGAGCCGTCAACCTACCTCTGGGGCACCGGGGCGACGGGAGGGCGACGCGCGGTCATTCAGGGTGACGGCAATCTGTGTATGTACACGGCGGCAGGTGCAGGTGCGTGGTGCAACTACAGCAATGGTGCGGTAGGCGACTATTACGTGATGCTGCGTGACAGCGGTGACCTGGAGATTTATCGGGGAACACCCGCCAACACGGGCGCTTCAACACTGGTCTGGACAACGCTGCTTGATGCCGGCTACTACAACGAGCGCTACCCCGACCTTAAAAACGCGTTTAACGGCGATGCACGTCGCTTGATGGATCACTGGATCACGTATGGTCGTTTTGAAGACCGCTCCCCGAGAACCGGTATCAGCGATCAAGGGCGGGTCAATGCTACGAGCGTTGGCCTGGACACTGTGTACTACGCCAACAAGTATCCTGACCTCAAGAACGCATTCGGATTCAATGCGCAAAAGCTCTATGAGCACTGGATGACGTATGGTCGCCCCGAGGGCCGCTATCCGAGCAAATCGATTGACGACTTTTTGACGCCACCTCCACGTTCGGCGCACTTGCGTGACGTCATGCGCACGGGCGACTGGCTGCGCGAAGGCGAACGCATGATGTCATCGGACGGGAAGTATCGTCTGGATCTTCAGCCTGACGGGCAGTTTGTGATCTATCAGGGCACGCCGAGTGACTCAAGCCGCCGCTGGTTCCGCAATTCGCGAGGTTTTCCGACCAACCAGCCCTACTTCATCAGCATGCAGCCAGACGGCCATTTGTGCGAATACATCGGCACCGGACCTGCCGATAACCGCGGCTTTATTGGCTGCACGCCGGAGGGTGCAGGCGGCCCGATTGGTCGCTACTTCGCTGCGCTGCAGACGGATGGCAATCTCGCTATCTACAAGGGCGGCGGACCGGCTGACAATCGCGGCTGGATCTGGGATCGCATCACCACTAAACCATCCAGCAGCAATATCTTCCAGCAAGCCGCTGAATCGGTGAAGACCTTCGTGGTCAATACCGCCAACACAGTGGCCAGTGGCACGGCGGGCGCTGCCAACACCGTTGCCGCAGGCACAGCGGCCGCCGCCAACGATCTGAAGCGAGAAGCCGAAGCAGGTGCTGCTGCCGCCAAGGCCGCTGCTGAAGCCGCCGCCGCCGCCGTCGCCGCGGCCAGCAAGGTGGCACTGAACGCTACCGTCAACACCGCAAATAAAGTAGCCAACACGACCGAAGCGGTCGCTGTAACCGTAGGCCGAAGTGTTGAAAACGGCACGCAGGTTGTCGGCAAAGAGATCATCAAGAATGGTGAGATTGTCGGCTACGCGGTGGCGAACCTGGCGGTCGACGCGTGGAATTTGCTCAAGGGCAGCTGTGGCGTCATAGGGCGCAAAGTGTTTCCGATTGATCCGTACTTTCAGGGGTTCAAGCAGATCACTGGCGTGGTCAATACCTACGGCGGCTTTGTGCCCGGTAGCGCCGAACTGAAGAAGGCTACCGATCAAGCGAACCAGTGCTTTGAGTGGGCGCAAGACGGCTTCTATTGCGCGTTCCCGGCAGAGATCGAAAAGATCGTCAGCCAGTCGGCCACCATTCCAGGCAATCTGCTGAACCTCGCCACCCGCGTATTCAACGAAGCAAAAACGCAGGAATGTTTGATTGCCGGTGCGGCGACCGTGACGTTCGGCGCCATGGGCTTGCAGGTGTGCGCGCTGGGCAAAGTGGTGGTCACTGATGCGCAAAAGGCATTTGCCTGTTTTTCAGCGGCCGAGGCGAAGGGGGTGATGAAAAAGTTCTACACGCCGGTGGCCCAAGCTGGAGAAAAAGCCAATCCGACCACGTTCCCGAACCAGGCTTCATGCAACGGTATTGGCGAACTCGCGTTTAGCGTCGCTGAAGCCATCGTGACCGATGGCCTGAGCAAAGAGGCCGCAGCCGCGAAAAAAGCAGGCAAGAGCAACACCGTTGCCATCGTCGCCGACCAACTGCGCACGGTCTACAAGATCGCGGCAGCGGGTGCGAACTACGACCAGATCATGGGTGAACTTGAGACGATGCCCGAGTGTAAGTAGCGCAAGTGGTGACCGGCAGTTTCAGCCGTTTTAAGGCTGAACCTGTTTTTGTAGGAGTGCTCAGGGCGCGATCAGCACGTTGTCTTCGACGGGGTGATCGCGGTCAGAGCCGCTCCTACCGGTCAATTAGTCTGGTGATCCGGGCACGGCCCAAGTATTTGTATTCATATTTTGTAGGGGCATAAATCATGTTTGTACGCACACGATTCGTCGGTAGTGTTTCGTCGAGAAAATCCGCCATTGCGCTGGCCGTAGCGATCAGCTTGTCGGGTTGCGGAACGATGCAGCACGTTTCCGACTCATCGTCATCTTCATCAGCAGCATTTATCCCGCTGCCGATTGCAGACAAGACAGAAAAACTCGCTACATCGATTCAACGCGTCAAGCTGACCACCGCGTCGCGCCAGCTCGCGGCCGAAGGCGTCAAAGCGCTCGACGCGCGCAAATTCAAGCAGGCAAACGATCTGTTCAATCTGGCGTTGAAGACTGATCTGAACAGCTCCTACCTGCATTTCCTGAATGCACTGACCTATCACTACCGCGCGCTTGAAGGCGAGAGCACGTTGTTCACATTGGCCGAGCAGGGCTATGAGATGGCAGTGCAGTTTGACGGCAGTAATGCGACTGCCCGACACTTTCGCGGGTTGATGCACCTGGATCGTCGCGAATATTCGCAGGCACAGCATCATTTGACTGAAGCTGCTCTTTACACCAAAGACGACCCTGAGTTGTTGTACGACCTTGCGGTTGCGGCCTATCACAACAAAGACGCCAAGTCGGCATTCGCGGCGTTGCAGGGCTTGCAGGCGTTGGGTGTGCAGTCGGGCGGAGAGCTCAAGACGCTGCGCAGTCTGGCGATATCGGCCGCGTCGCTCGGCGACTCGAAACGTGCCGGTGATTACCTGAACGAATTGCGCCAATCGGGTGCGACGACCAACGAGTCAAATTTTGTGGCGCGCCGCCTGGATAGCTGGAATAGCGGTTACGAAACCGAGATGTTGAAGACGCAATTTGGCGCACGGCCCGTGGTGCCGCCGACAGGTGGCTATGTTCCACAAACCGGCACGCCGGGCCAGTCAGGGTTGCCAGGACAAGGTGGTTTGCCGGGGCAGACGGGCTTACCGGGCGCGCAGGGGTTTGGCGCCGGTGGCCTGGCAATGAGTCAGGGTGGGCTGGCTGGAGCGGGCGGATTTGTTGACAAACAAATGGTGATGGTTGACGTGGTCATCGTCTCGTCCGAGGACGACAACTCAAACACCATGGGCGTCAATCTGCTTGACGGCTTGAAGGCGCAATTTGGCAGCACGACGGGTACGCCGGCATGGAGTCGCACCAACAACCAGGTGTTTGATGCGTTGACCAACACAGTGACTGCAGCAGGGCGCACGATTACTCGCTCCATTGGCATCGCGGGCATCAATTACACGATGAATATCGCCAATGCCAGCGAGCGCCGCGCTGAAGTGCTGGCGCGTCCAACGTTGGTCGCACTGGCTGGGCAAACCTCGCAGTTTTTCTCTGGCGTCGACGTGATCGGGGCGGCGGTGTCGAGCGGGCAGGGCAGCTCGGTTCAAGTACAGAAAGAAGTGGGCGTGCGGTTGGCCGTAACGCCGGAATTTTTGCCGGACAATCTGATCCGATTGCAAATCGTTGCAGAGCGTACCTTTTTGACCAACCCAAGCTCCAACGTGGTGTTTGATTTCCGTCTCGACACCACCAAAACAATCGTCAACGCCAACGTCGCGATGCGCTTCGGCGAGACGCTGAT
>JANXNO010000572.1 GCA_025354075.1 Burkholderiales bacterium
CAAAAAGAAACGGATCACGCCAGGACGCGTGAGCTGGCGAAACAAGCCGTCACTCCATCCCGACCACGCGAGCACGCGCTGCGCGCGATACGATCCTACAAGGCTTTGGGACGGCCCTAACCGAGGCTTTTTTCCGTTGAATCCTGTCGGACTCACCAAGGCCACGCTGTTGTAGCCGGCGGGAAGCTCCACGGCTGCTCGTGCCAGGAATTCGCAGCCTAACGACAACGCGAGTGCATCAAGCTGCGCGCCGTTGTGCTCCGCGCGAATACGCGCCACCAGCGCATGCACCGCGTCGGTCATCAGGCGCGGCAAGTAAGCGCGGTCGCTGCGATCAGAAAACCCAAACCCCGGCAGGTCGATGGCGTACACCGCGCGCGTTGCGCTGTAATGCTCATAGACGGGTCGCATCTCGGCAGCGCTGCCCGATGCGTTCATGCTGTGCACTAGCAACATCGGCGGCGCGACTGCGGCAGCGCCGTGAGGCGCAATTCGGTAGTACGAAAGCCGACCCAAGGCCGAATCAAACTCGATACGATCACCGTTTAAAGCAGGTGGCAGCGGAGTCACTTGAGCGGTTTCTGACATGCACACAGCATAGCCGAGCGCTGTTACCGACAGTTGCATCAACACCGTCCGGGCGATCACGAGCCCGTCGTTCAAGTCGCGAGCACATCCTTTTCTAACGGCTCCGTCGAGTACGACAACAGTCGCTCAAGCATCTCCATACGGTGTCGGTGCACGGTAGTGATGGCGTAGAAGCGCTCCTGCAGCTCGATTAGCTGTCCCACGGTGACCAGAAGGCCGGAACGTAACTCGTCCTGCACCACCACGGCGGGTAGCAGGGTCAACCAACCGCTGTCGCGCGCGATCAGGCGCAACATGGCCATGTCGTCCACTTCAGCGCGCATTCTGGGGGCGACGCCAGCCGAGGCGCACATCGCATCAAACTGGGCGCGCACGGCGTGCCGGGGGCCGGGCAGCGCAATATCGAGGCCATGAAGATCATCCGGCACACGCAGGCTGCTCGACGCCCATTGAGCCGTAGGCCCCACCAGCGAGATGGCCTGACTGCCTAGAAACCGGCAGTACAGCGGATTGACCGGGTCCGCCGGTACCGGCTCGTTAGCCAGAACCACATCCAGCTGATGTTGTGTCAGACGCGCCA
Source organism: Burkholderiales bacterium (assembly GCA_025354075.1). GTDB lineage: Bacteria > Pseudomonadota > Gammaproteobacteria > Burkholderiales > Casimicrobiaceae > Casimicrobium. The sequence goes on from JANXNO010000572.1 coordinate 1,169, forward strand.
GCAGTCCGTCCAGCGGACCTGACTCCAGCGTCAGCACGACCGACGGGTCAGTCAAAAGCGGTTTGATCCAGTTTTCCTGATAGTTGCGCGACAGCGTGGCCACACTCCCGACCCGTATCCGCGTGATGCCCTGCCCGCGCCCCTGCAAGCGCCCCAGCATTTCCTGCCCCAGCCCAAAAATGTTCTCGGCGTAGGACAGCACCAGATGACCCGTCTCGGTCAATACCAAGCGTCGGCCTTCACGCGTAAACAAGGGCTCCCCGAGCCGATCTTCAAGCTGGCGGATCTGCGCCGAGAGCGCTGACTGCGAGGTGTTCAGCGCCTCAGCCGCACGCGTCAGATGCCCCAATTTGGCCACGCGCCAGAAATACAGCAGATGGTGAAAGTTAAATTGCTCAAGCTTCATTGTTCTGTATTCGCTATTGTATTGTTCTTTTCAATATATTTTACTTAACGGATGAAACCCAAGAACATACGCTCCAGTGCTTCATCCCGGATCAGTCATGGATTTCCTGCCCCTTGTTTTTGCCGTCAGCGCGTTCGGGCCCATCGCCTTGATGCTGCTGGCACTGCTCGTTGCGCAGTCGCCCGCATGCACCATGTTGCAACTGTGGACCCGGTTCAACGCTTTATCGTTTGCAGCGCTGGCATGCGCGGTGGTCGGGGCGTTCGGACTTGCAGCGGTTCCCGGCGCGCACCCGTGGTTGGTGACGACATACCTGGGTGCGGGCATCGCGATTCTGGTGCAGTTTCTGGGAACCGTCGTTGGCATGTTCTCTGCCCGTTACTTGCAGGGCGAGCCGGCGCAGCGCCGCTACGTGACGGCACTAGCGGGGGTGCTGGCTGCCGTCCAGTTGCTGCTGATGGCGGACCATTGGCTATTGTTGATTGCATCATGGGCGCTGGTGGGCATCGCCTTGCGGCCGCTGCTGTGTTTCTACCCAGACCGGCCCTTTGCGCTGCTGGCCGCCCACAAAAAGCGGTTGGCAGATCGGCTGGCCGATGCGCTGCTCATTGCCGCCGCCGTGCTCGCCTGGTGGAGCGCGAGCAGTGGTTCGATTACGGATCTGACGGCGCACATCGCGCGCGAAGGTGTGTCGCCTGCGCTACATCTGAGCGCGGTGCTATTGGTGCTGGCTGTGTTTCTGCGCATGGCGCTGTTGCCGGTGCACGGCTGGCTGATTCAGGTGATGGAGGCACCCACCCCCGTGTCCGCCCTGCTGCACGCGGGCGTGGTGAACCTGGGTGGCTATGTGCTGATCCGTTTTGCCCCGCTTTTGGAGCAGGCCACGCTGGCTCGCTGGCTGCTGGTTTCATTGGGCCTGGCAACGGCGATTCTCGCCGGGCTGGTGATGCTCACCCGAATTAGTATCAAGGTGCGGCTGGCCTGGTCTACCGTCGCGCAAATGGGCTTCATGGCGCTGGAGTGCGGCTTAGGCTTATACACCCTGGCTGCGTTGCATTTGATCGGCCATTCGCTGTACAAAGCGCACGCCTTTCTGTCGGCCTCAATGGCGGTCAGGCAGACTCGCCTGCAAACCATGCGTGGTGTGCACAAGCCCGTCGCACTGAGCTTATGGCTCGCTCCCATCCTCGCGGTAGTCACCGTTTTTTTACTGCAAACAGCCGTCAGCCCGGAGGCGTGGCCGTGGTGGTGGAGCCTCGCGCTGGGGCTGTCCTGGGCACCCGTGCTGTGGCTGTCGCCACTGCCCCTGCAATCCACCCGCTTGACGCTGCGCGGCACGCTGTCGGGGCTTTTGATGATCGTTGGCCTGACGGCCGCCGCGTTGCTCGCCCACATCCTGCCGCTGGGTTTGAAGGATGCACCCAATCACACGCAGGGCATGGTGGCACTGGCAGGAGCGGGCGCGCTCTATCTGTGCCTGGTGTTGCTGCAAACGCACCCGCACACACTCGAACCCTGGCGACGCTGGAGCTACGCGGGGTTCTATGTCGATGAGTACTACACCCGACTGACCCTGTGGCTTTGGCCAACCCGATGGATGCCTGCTGTGACTGA
>JANXNO010000611.1 GCA_025354075.1 Burkholderiales bacterium
CAAAACTGCGCGCGCAATATCTGCCGCCTGCTGGCAATGCCGTGACCGGCTTGTTGCAAAACGCACGCGAAAGATTGACCGAAAAGGGCCGCAATGAAGCGACCGAAGCGCGCAACAAGTATTACCCAGAGTTGTTCAAGCTGCTCAAGGGGAAGCAGGCTGTTTCGGATGCCGCGTACGCTACGCTCGCAGGCTTTCGTGCGGAAGCGGTGAAAAACACATTGACGGCGGTCAACAAGTTCGACGCAGCCCGCGTTAGCGTCGCTGCACCGCAAACGGTGAAGAACAGCACACCTGCACAAGTGGCCACAACGCTAGCGTTGTCCGTGAAGTAGTCCGCAATTTGAACCTCAGGAGTCGTCCATGTCCGCTTATTCCGCCAATTCAGCAGAGCAAATTCCGACCGTTATTCCAGGCACCCGGCAGCCGCTCAAGTCGCAGGCGAAGTGGAAGCGGGTGATCGTCGTACTGCTCGCGTTTATTTACATCGTATCGCCGCTCGACTTGATCCCGGACTTTATTCCCGTAATCGGCTGGCTGGATGATCTGGGTGTGCTGGCGTGGGCGGCGAAGCAGGTGTTTTTTAACAAAGACGTTTAGCGCAAAACGGCCGCACGGTTCGCCAGCAGCAACGTACCACGCACGACGACGATCACGCGATCAAGCTCTTTGCCCTCACTGTCCATTAGTTTGATCAGCGCGTTTCCGGCTGCCGGTGACCACGCTACCGGTGCCGCCGAGCAATCTAGCGGCTCTTCATTCACCGACCAGCAACCCGCATTCGCCGCGTCGCCGCTCTTCAGTTGCACGCGCTGATTCGCGGCTGGAATATCCGGGTCAAGCGCGATGATGGTGCCGTCGGTAGGCATCACGATTCGCGCGCCTGCACTGCTCGCTTCGCGCGACGAAATCAGCGTGGATGCGGGCTCGGTGCCACGCACAAACCACTCGTCTCTGCCCGCCTCCACTTGCCCGTCGTTTGATGCAAACTGGATATGGCGTTTGAGCACGTTCGTTGGCGGCGCGCTGGGTCGGCCCGCGCCGAATTTCGCCGCAGTCGCCTCCATCACATCCGCCCAGATCGGCCCTGCGCCGGTGATGCCCGTGACGTTGTGCATCGGCGCGCCACTCGCGTTGCCAACCCAAACACCCACAGTCACGCGCGTGTTAAACCCAATCGTCCAGTTGTCGCGCATGTCCTTGCTGGTGCCGGTTTTGACCGCTGCCCAATGCGATAGCGCGAGGGGATTGTCGAATCCAAACGTCACGTAACGCGCACCTCGGTCGGACAGGATGTCCGTGATGATCCATGCGGTGGATTCGGAGAACAATCGCTTGCTCGCAGTTGTAGGAGCGGCTTGCCGCGACCCGGCGACCGCGTGTGCAACGGTCGGTCGCGACAAGTCGCTGCTACAGTTTCCATCACACGGTGCAAACTGGACTGGGGAAATCATCCCTCCATTTGCAATCGCCCGATAAGCGTTCGTCAGTTCAATCAACGAAACATCAGCACTACCCAAAGCCAAAGAAAAACCATAGTGATCCGGGTCGTCGACCAGCGTGGTGAGTCCAGCACGCCGCAGCAATGCGTGCGAAGGCGCAACACCCACCAGCGTGAGCGCGCGTATCGCGGGCACGTTAAGCGAGGACGCGAGCGCTGTGCGAACGCTGACCGGCCCGACGTATTCGTGCGCGTAGTTTTGTGGCGTGTACGCGCCGCCCCCTACGTCTACCGAGAAAGGCGCGTCGTCGAGCAACGTAGCCGCTGTGAAAAGATTCTTTTCGAGCCCAAGCCCGTAGATAAATGGCTTCAACGTAGAGCCTGCCTGACGCGGCGCGCGCGCGGCATCGACCTCGCCTGCCGCCGACAAACGGCCCGAAGAACCGACGTACGCGAGCACTTCGCCGGTCGAGTTGTCGACGACCACGACCGCTGCATCCTGCGCGTTGCGACCGCTCAGTTGTTGCAAGTGTTTGGCGATGGCATCGCGCGCAGCGAGTTGCAGATCGCGATCGATGGTGGTGCGGACGGTTTGGCTCTCTCTCACCCGGAGGGAGAGGGCTGGGGAGAGGGGGAGGGTGGTGGACGCGCCAAGCTCAGCGCGGAGTGGACGCTTCCCCCTCTCCCTCAACGCCTCTCCCTCCGGGTGAGAGGGGAGATACTTTGCCACATGCGGTGCAATGGACTCACTCTCGTTGCGCGTCACGGCAGCACTGCCCCGACGATCCATCGCAAACGCGAGCTGCCCACAATCTCCCGTTGCATCCTGCGTTTTCAACACTTCACACGCGCGTCGTTCAACGGTTGCCCGCGGAGCCTGCGGTGCACGAATCAACGCGGCGAGCAGTGCGGACTCCGCGGCATTCAAACCATGTGGCGACTTGCCGAACAACACGTCAGCCGCAGCGCCAATACCCTGAATTTCACCGCGAAAAAAGATGGTGTTGAGATACGTCTCAAGAATCTGTTGCTTGCTCCAAACGCGTTCCAGCGCCCACGCCGCCTGCACCTGATCAACTTTCTGCTCGATCGTGCGACCGTCGCTAGCCCGCGTGAGCGACTTGTCCATTGCGGCTGCAACCTGCATGGAGATACTGCTAGCACCGCGCGTGGCAGCACCTCCACGTAGATTGCTGATGGCAGCAGCGGCTGCCGCACGTAAGTCCACGCCGCCATGATCGAAGAAGCGTTTGTCCTCCGAGGCGAGCACCGCATCAATCAACGCCGGAGAGATGTCGTCGAGCGAAGTCCATCCGCTGCGACGAACTTTGTCGTCAATACGAATGCGCTGAATGGTTGCGCCGTTGCGGTCGAGGATCAGGCGGTCGCTGGGGGTGTAGGCGTTGCGGATTGTGTCGAAAGCGACTGGCGCGGCGGCTACGCAGAGCGCGGCGCAAGCAGCGAAAAATGCCGCAGTATAGTTATTGAACGTTGCATAACGACCGCCGGTTCTACTCCCTCTCCCGCGGCGCGGGAGAGGGTTGGGGTGAGGGCGGTTGACTTGCGAGTTCTGATGGCAAAATTTCGAGTGACATTCACCGCCCTCACCCTCCGCCCTCTCCCGCGCCGCGGGAGAGGGGACTAGATTGAGCTGCGCTCTATTCGTCACGGCTCAATCTCAAACACCGCATTCCCCAACTGCCCATTCACCTCCGGCGAATACATGGCTTCCGCATGCGTCGGTGGCAGCGCAAATTTCCCTGGCGTGGTCAGTCGGATTTCGTAGGTAAAGCTATGTTTGCCTTTGCCGGCCCATTCGAACGACGAGCGCACGCTGGTGAAGGTGCGCTCGATGTAGCGATAGCCACTCCAGGTCTGCGGCATTTCTGCGGTGGTTGCGAGCTTGGCAAGACCGCCTAGCACGGTGCTGCCCGCCGGAACCGGATCGTCAATGGCGAGCCAGCCGAGGCCCGCTTTGTTGTCCGCAGTCACCGTCACCTGAATGATGTCGCCCACGCTGTAACGACCGGGGCGCTTTTGCTGCACAGGCTTGAAGGTTTTGGCGACACCGATGCCGTTGTCGACCTTCCCCGCGAG
>JANXNO010000632.1 GCA_025354075.1 Burkholderiales bacterium
AGCACGCGCTGAACGCGGCGCATTACTCGCCAAAGCCGATCTGGTGACGCAGATGGTCGGCGAGTTTCCCGAGTTGCAAGGTACGATGGGGCGTTACTACGCGCTGCACGACGGCGAACCCATAGACGTTGCTGCGGCATGTGCTGAACACTATCAACCGCGCTTCGCAGGCGACGTGTTGCCCTCACCGGGTGTGCCGAGAGCGGTTGCGTTGGCAGACAAATTGGAAACGTTGGCGGGATTGTTCGCCGTGGGCCAAACACCGACGGGTGAAAAAGATCCGTTTGCGTTGCGCCGACATGCGCTGGGTGTCATCCGAATTCTTGTTGAGCAAAAGTTGACGGTTTCACTGAATGCACTGCTTGATGCCGCGTTCAATACTGTAAACGAATGGCTTGCGACGAAAGGCACCGTCCTGACCCAGACCATGCCCAACAGCAAGGTGACCAAAGAACAGTTTGCGCTTCGGGAGTTCATCTATGACCGCCTGCGCGGCTACCTCAAAGACACCGGTGCCAGCACCAACGAAATTGAGTCGGTAGTCGCAGACTCGCCAACGAATCTGGCAACGTTGCCCGCTCAACTTGCTGCGGTGCAAGCCTTCTCAGCCCTCCCCCAAGCTACCAGCCTGAACGCCGCTAACAAACGCGTCGCCAATATCCTGAGAAAAGCCGCCGACAGCGGCGAAACAATTGCCGCGAGCAACGCCGCGCAGGAGCCCGCAGAGCAGGCGCTCCGCGGCGCGCTTGACGCGATCACACCCGCGGCAACCGATTTATTTAAGAAGGGCGATTTCGCAGGGTACCTCAAATCTTTCGCGGCTCTCAAAGCCCCCGTCGACGAGTTCTTCGACAAAGTGATGGTAATGGCAGAAGACAAGGCCGTGCGCGCCAACCGCCTTGCGCTGCTGCGCGACCTGCGTGACGCGATGAACAAAGTGGCTGACCTTTCCAAGTTGGCAGTCTGAGGAAACACGGATGAAGCTCGTCATCCTCGACCGCGATGGTGTGATCAATATCGACAGTGATCGCTTCATCAAATCGCCTGACGAATGGCGGCCGATTCCGGGTGCGCTTGAGGCGATTGCGCGGTTGAATGGTGCGGGTTTTCATGTGGCTGTTGCTACCAACCAATCGGGCATTGAGCGTGGCTTGCTGGACATGAATGCGCTCAACGCCATTCACGCCAAGATGCTCAAGGCCGCGCAGCAGGTCAGTGCGCACATTGATGCCATTTACTACTGCCCGCATTCGAGCGATACCGACTGCCGCTGTCGCAAACCGTTGCCGGGCATGTTCATCGACATTGGCAAACGTTTGAACGTCGCACTCGCAGGGGTGCCGTGCATCGGTGACGGCTTGCGCGATTTGCAGGCTGCTGCGGCGGCGGGTGGTCAGCCGTTTTTGGTGTTGAGCGGCAAGGGCGCTGCCACGCTCGCAGCAGGTAATTTGCCGGAAGGTACTAAAGTATTCAACGATCTTACTGCTGCCGTTGACACCATACTCGCGGCGACCTGACGGAAAATAGCGCATGCAAGCCTTACGCAACACGCTCTACATCCTATTGCAACTCGCGTTGACGCCAGTCTGGGCGTTCTTGATTTGCATCACATTCTGGATGCCACCGAAGGCGCGGAACGAGTTGTGCGCGACCTACACGCGCACCTTCATCTGGTTTGCCAAGCATCTTTGCGGCATCAAATACGTGATCACCGGCTGGGAAAATTTGCCGCAGAAACCGTACGTTGTACTGTCCAAACATTCGTCTACTTGGGAGACACTGGCGCTGGAAAGTTGGTTCACACCCGGTAGTTTTGTCGCAAAAAAGGAACTGCTGTGGGTGCCGTTTTTTGGTTGGGGATTTGCACTGTCGTCGCCTATCAATATTGATCGCAAAGCCGGTGCCAAGGCGATGGATCAGATGATCGAGCAAGGCAAAGAGCGCCTGCAAAAACGTGGCTTCACCATCATCGTGTTTCCGGAAGGCACTCGCATTCCGGCGGGCACCAAAGGGCGGTACAAAACCGGAGGCGTACGTATTGCGATGGGCTGCGAGGTGCCGATTGTGCCGATTGCGCATAACGCGGGGTATTGCTGGCCACGCCATCCGTGGAAGAAATATCCGGGCACCATCACGCTGTCCATTCTGCCGCCGATTGCAACGACGGGCCGCGTGCTTGCTGAACTCAATGACGAGGTCGAGCGCGTGATCGAGGCTGAGGTCGCGCGACTCGGTGACCCGCGAGTAGGCAGCCCGAGTTAAACATGGGATTCTGGACGGCGCTGTTTTCGCCTGTCGGTGCGGGCCTCGCGACCCAACCTCGCGTGCCGCGTATAGCCCGCCCCCCCCGCGCCCCAACACATCCGGCGGCGAGTGTCCGCAGCAGGGACGAGAAACTACGCCGCAGCTCCTCTGGCATCGACTATCGCCTGCAGCGCGTGCGTCGAAAATCCATCGGATTGGTGATCACCACGGAAGGCCTGCTGATTCGAGCGCCAAACTGGACGCCGCTGTATGAAATCGACGCTGCAATTGTTGAGAGGCAAGCCTGGATCGCCACGGCTTTGGCCAAACAAAGTGCTCGCCGGGAGCAGCTTGCGGCGTATCGCGACGGCG
>JANXNO010000642.1 GCA_025354075.1 Burkholderiales bacterium
GTTGAAGACGCGCACGGTTTGCCCTTCAACGATGCCACGTTTGGCCGCATCGGCGGGATTCAACTGCACTGTGGGCGGGCCGTGCGGCTTGGCGAGTTCTTCAATGTTGCCGAACGTGGAATTCATGGCGTTCCTCGCGGGCGGCGTGTTGAGCGCGAGCGGGAATTCCGGCGTTTCCGCCTCATGCGGAGCGATGTACGTCGGCAACGGATCGAATCCGCGCTGCGCCAGAGTCTCAGAATAAAACTCGCACTTGCCCGACGGCGTACCGAATCCACCTTCGGCAAACGGCGTAATGAAGCCGTCCTTCTTCGGATAGTTCAGACGTAGCACGCCGTCACGTTCGAGCGACTCGAAACTCTGTCCCGCGAGCGACTTGTGTGACCAGTCGAAGGCATGTTGAATCAGCGATTCATCGGTTTCGTCAAAGCAGGGATCGGTGAGCCCCGCGATACCGGGGCACAACATCCGCAACGTTTTGGCGAGACGACGAAACACCTCCGTATTCGGCAAACTCTCACCGACTGGATCAATCGCGCGACGATTCAATACGAGATCGTAGTGGCCGTAACTGCGATTGATGTCGTCATGCTCCGGCGAGGTCGTCGCGGGCAACACGATGTCGGCGTAGCGCGCGGTGTCGGTGATGAAAACATCGTGCACGACGGTGAACAGATCATCGCGCGCAAGACCCTTGAGCACTGCGTTGCCATCGGGTGCAACAGCGGCGGGGTTTGAGTTGTAGACGAACATGGCTTTTATTGCCCCCTCCCCCCCGGTGGGGGAGGGTTGGGGAGAGGAGGATGGACGAAGCGCATCCCCCAGCGCACTCATATTTACCGTGCGCGGCAGCTTGCCATCGCGCATCGGCATCAAATCGGGTCGCTCAAGATAAGCCAGATTCATTGGATACGCGCCCGACGTGGACAGCAGCAATCCGCCACTCGCCTCACGCCATGCCCCCGTGAGTGCGGGTAGGCAGGCGACCGTGCGCACCGCCATGCCACCACCACCGTGACGCTGCATGCCGTAGTTCAGGCGGATCGCGGCCTTCTTCGTGCTGCCATACGCTTTGGCGAGCGCTTCAATATCAGCCACCGGAATGCCGCAAATGTCTGATGCGCGTTGCGGCGTCCATTCCGCAGCCCGCGATTTCAATTCCTCAAAACCCAGCGTGTATTTCGCTATGTAATCGTGATCCAGTGCACGCGTTTCTGCGTCGTCACGAATCAGTACGTGCATCATCGCAAGCGCCAACGCTGCATCGGTGCCGGGCTTGATCGGCAGCCATTGATGACACTTTTCCGCCGACAACGAACGGTACGGATCAATTGCAATCAGCTTCGCGCCGCGCCGCTTCGCCTCCTGACAGCGCGTCCACAAATGCACGCTTGAGGTGATCGGGTTGGTGCCCCACAAAATAATCAATTCGCTGTTGGCAAACGCTCCAACGTCGGTGCCCACGCGCGAACCGAGCGTGACCGTCAGGCCCGCCGCGCCAGCGCTCGCGCAGATCGTGCGATCCAGCTGCGAAGCGCCAATCGCGTGAAAAAAGCGGCGATCCATCGACGCGTATTGCAGCATGCCCATGTTGCCCGCGTAGCTGTACGGCAGGATCGCTTCCGCGCCGTGTTCACTGATGACGGACTTAAATTTCGAAGCAATCGTGGTCAGCGCTTCGTCCCACGAGATGGGAATAAATTTGCCTTCGCCCTTGGTACCTACGCGCTTCAACGGCGTCTTGATGCGCGTCGGATGGTAGGTCCGCAGCGGATATTTCGCGACCTTGGTGCAGAGCACGCCCGCCGTCACGCTGTGTGTCGCCGAGCCTTTCACTTCGATTAATTTGCCATCGGCAACGTGATATTCCAGCGCGCAGGTGTCTGGGCAATCGTGCGGGCAGGCGCCTTTGATGATTGAGACAGTTGCGTTCATGGTTTTGGGAAATACCTCACGCTGTATAAGCCTTCAAAGTGTGCATCTTGCGTCCAGAGCGTGGCTCCGTGAGCGAGGGTTGTTGCGTAGATGAGGCTGTCGGCCAATGGCAGGCCGTTGCACGCGGCTGCTAGTGCGAGGTCAACATCAAGGGGTATCACACGCGCACGGCGCATGGTTTGCACTACGCGCCGTGCTTCGTCCTCGTCACTATGGCGTCGCGTAAATTTGAAGACTTCGTAAATCGTGAC
>JANXNO010000650.1 GCA_025354075.1 Burkholderiales bacterium
CTCGCGAAGCGGGAATCCAGAACGTAGTTCACGCCAAGCGCCGCTAAACCCGCCTCCCCGCTCGCGGGAGAAGGACTAATGAAATGAAGTTGATGAGTACCGCTACCTAGCGCTACAGCCGATTGGACGATTATTTTTTCGCGTTATTCACGGTATCACGCAACAAGATCCACAGTAACAACAAGCTACACCACCGCAGCAACTCCACGGTATCCCATTGCATCTTCCGCCACAACAATTTCCCCCCGATTTGAGCGAGTCAGTAGCGTTGGTTGGATTAGCGCAATTCATTGGATTGCTGCCGAAGTTTCTGTTGTAGAAGCTGTTGTACGGTTTACATAACCTTGAATCGACACACTTGGCGGCACGCTTTCTAATCCAAGAGAAAAAGTTGCAATTTTTCCATCGGTAAAGAACATTTGCGGTGACGCGATCTCCGTCCAATTACCGTTGCTGTAAGACTGTACGATGTGTTCGATAGTCGCAACCTCAGTCTCGATTCCGGTAAATAGTTTTTGTTTGCTCAGTTGCGCAGTTAATACGACCCGTACTCGCGGAGTGTCGTCATCGTTAAAAAGTGTGAATGTCGCTGGATGCCCAGTAATCAAAGTGACAGAGGCATTTTGTAACTCATTGCCATGTACCTTAAGAGTAAAGTGATAACTGATAACGGGCGGCGACGAACTTACTTTTTCGCCCGACGCTACTACAGATTTATCCAGTGGCACGTAAGCGGATGGTGTCGTTGCAGACGCAATCTGTGTAAAGAACAACGCAAATAAAAAATACCCATATCTACGAAAAGTACTCATGAATCAATCCTTTACTAGCTGACAATTAACTTGTAGCGAAAGCTACGCTCGGGTTTAGTGTAGGTACTTTGTAAGGGGGGGGGCAAGTGTTATTTCAAGACAATGGCATTTAACGCGCTTCAACACGCTTAGCCCGCGTAGGTCGGAACGCTTGCGGTTCCGACGTGCTCCCTACGCCTTCACCAACCGAACTTCAACCCGATGCCCCAGCGCCAGCGCATACCGCTGCAGCGTCGCGAGCGATGGCGAATGCTTTGCGTTCGCTGATTCCAATCGGGCGACGGCGGATTGCGTGGTGCCCATGCGTTCGGCTACTTCTGCTTGAGTCAAGCCTGTCTTGGTGCGCGCCTTAAGTACTTCGTCGAGAAACGCAAACTCTTCGGCCAACTCGTCGTAAGCGGCGCGAACGCCGGGCTTGGCGAAGGCTTTCTTTTTGAACTGTTGCAGGTTGCTAGGCATGTTGATGCTCCTTCATGCGCTGACGGGCGACTTTAAGTTCGCGGGGCGGTGTTTTGTCGGTCTTCTTGACAAAGGAATGCAGAAAAACGATGTTGCGATTGACGACAGTGCAGTAGAAAACGCGCGCAATGCCTTCTGCCGCTTTCAACCGCAATTCAAATAGACCCTCACCCATCGCTCGGGTGTGCGGCATGCCGAGATCGGGGCCGTAAATTTCCATGCGTTCGGCGTAACGAACGAAGCGCGAGAGAAAACCATCAGGCATCGCGAGAATCTCGGATTCGACGCTATCGCTATGAAAGGTGACTGTCCACTGCACTCATTAATTATAGCAAATACGCTATTTAATTTGCACGGCAATTAGCACGCTTCGCTACTTCATTCCACCCGCCCCCTCACCCTAACCCTCTCCCGCGAGGGGAGAGGGGACTATGCGCTCTTTGCCTTCTTCGAAGCTTTCTACTTACCCGTGCCGTTAAGCGCAACCGCTTCAAGCACAAGCGCCTTGAACGCAGCTTCGTCAACTTCTCCTCCCTCAAAAATGTCAATCGCCCGGCGCACGTTTCCGTCGAGGCTTGAGTTGAATAGGTGGGTTGGGTCTTTCAGCGACGCACCTTTGGCGAAGGTGAGTTTCACTTTGTCTTTGTAGGATTCGCCAGTGCAAAGGATGCCGTTGCGCGACCAGACGGGCGTGCCCATCCACTTCCATTCTTCGACGACGTCCGGGACTGCTGCCTTGATGAGTTTGCGCATTCTGGCGAGCGTTTCGCCGCGCCAGTCGCCTAGATCGGCGATTCTTTTGGTGATGAGTTCGGAGGCGGGTTGAGCGTCGTGTGTGGCTGGATTTTTCATGGTCTCGTCCGCGCAATTGCGGAGATATTTCTCTTGAACTTCGCTTAGTTTACGTACTGGATTCCCGCTTTGCGAGAATGACGACGAAGTTGCCAGCGCGTCGTGATTCGTACGCCACCGCCCTCACCCTAACCCTCTCCCGCGCTGCGGGAGAGGGGACGAGGACACTACATTTGCTTGAACAATCCCTGATAAGCGCGCGAAACGGGTAACGGTTTAGCGTAGCCTTTTACGTTCAGCGTGACCCGTCCGTCGCCGTCGCGTTTGCTTGAACTGACGTAGCGGATATTGACGACGGTGCCGCGATGGACTTGCCAGAATTGTTCGCCGTCGAGCGATTGCAGCAGCTCGGCGAGCGGCACGCGGATGACGTGTTCGCCGTTGGCGGTGTTGACGATCGTGTACTTATCGTCGCTCTGGAAAAACAGCACTTCGTCGACTGATATTTGATAGGTCGTTTCGCCGCGGCTGGCGCGAATCCAGCGCAGGTGTTGCTTCGCGTTAGTCGTCACGCCGCCCGCCGCCGCGCGCGAGAGCAGGTTCAAAACCTGTGAAATATCGGGCACCGGCGCGCTCTGTGCGAACGCTGCTTTCAAGCGTGTGACGGTCTGCGCGAGGCGCTCGTTGGTGACGGGTTTGAGCAGGTAATCCATCGCCTCATTTTCGAACGCCTGGACGGCGTATTGATCGTATGCGGTAACGAAAACTACGCGCGTCGCGGCGTCCATGCCCTGCGCGACTTCAATGCCGGTTTGCCCTGGCATTTTGATGTCGAGAAAGGCGATGTCGGGCTCGAATTCGGCGATCAGGGTCGCGGCTTCATTGCCGTTGCTGGCCTCGGCCACGATGTCGAGATCGGGCCAGAGTGCGAGCAGTTTTTCGCGGAGAAATTCGCGGAGCAGCGGTTCGTCGTCGGCGAGGAGGGCGGTGGTCATGATGATGTTTGAGGCGCTGAAAATTTTCGTTGTGGGAGCGGTGTTACCGCGACAGGGCGTGACAATTGGCGACGGTCGCGGCAGAGCCGCTCCTACCGTGGTACGCCTATCGTAATCTCGGTTCCGGGATTTGCTTCAGCTACCGTCAGCGTAGCTTGTCCGTCGTAAAGCACAGCCAGTCGTTCGCGCAAATTAGTCAAACCGACGCCCTCGCCCGAACTGTCCGCATGGTCAGAAAACCCGAGCCCGTTGTCCGCAACCGAAAGCACCATGCGCGCGCCGTCGCGTTGTGCTGACACGCGCACCATGCCGCCTTCAACTTTCGGCTCCAGCCCGTGCTTGATCGCGTTCTCCACAATCGGTTGCAACAACATGGGTGCTAACGGCGCGCTACCTAAATCATCCGCCACATCCAGCTCAAACTGCAATCGGTCGCCCATGCGAATTTTCAGCAATTCGAGGTAATGCCGTAGCAGATCAAACTCCTGTTTCACCGTACCTTCCTGCGCACGACTCGCAGACAAACTTTGCCGCAGGTAGGCGATGAAGTTGTCCATCATCAGGTTCGCTTTTTCCGGCGACCGACCGATCAGACTTTGAATCGTGGCCAGCGTGTTGAACAAAAAATGCGGCTCGATCTGCGCTTGCAACATCCGCATTTGCGCCTGCATAAGTTGCTTTTCGCTCGATACGACTTTGAGCTTTTCGCGCGTCATGATCTCTTCGACTTTTTTCTCCTCCCATTCGCTGCCGAAGAACGAGCGCCCTGCGAAGACCGACAGCCCGTGCGCCGTTAGGCCGATGCCCCAGCCGATGGTTGCCCAGTGTGCCCAGATCTTGCCGCCGCCGATCAGGTTGATCGTCCACAGGCTGGGGATGATCACGCAATACATGGTGGCTGAAACGTAGAACGAGCGGATGTCCTTCACCCGTTTTCGGGCGCGGCGCAGCGCTTCTTCATGGCGCATGGTCTGGATCGAGCTGATCGAATCGACGGCGCTCATTTTGGGCTCCCGTTTTGTTCTTTGGCGAGGATTTCTTTGACCTTTTTGTCTTCCCAGTCCTGCGAGAAAAAGCTCCACACCGGCAGCACCGACAGGCCGTGGGTGATGAGGCCGATGCCCCAGCCGACCGTCGGCCAGATCGCCCAATACGAATACCATTTGTTTGGCAGCGTGCCGTCCCACACGTTCCAAATGCTGAAGCACCACAGCGCAGTGATCACGATGACGTACACCGACACATGCCGATAAAACTCGGCCAGCCGGTGCACGCGGCGGCGAATGCCAAGTTCACGCTCGGTCATTCCAGGAGGCATCAGTTCGTCGTCCATACGTGGATTTTGCGTCGAGTTGAGAATGCACGCAGTCTATAAACGGTGATTTGTCTGCGCCACGCGCTTACGACGGACAGCGCGGTTCGCTTCGCCACTGGTGATGCAGCTTCGTAAGCGGAAACGGATGGGTTTAGCAGCAACGTCGGCTATGGCTTTTGATGGGAACTGCCAATGACTATGGGCTTGAACGCCAATATCGCCATAACTTGACTTGGGTCGAAATTCGGGTTCAGACCGCACGTAATAATGATCTTCATGCAAAGCTATATTGCCGTTCGCAACGGTGGAACCTTTCATTTGCCGCGATAGCCTAAATATTGCTTAGCGTAAGAGCGAGCGGACCATCGTTTTCATAGGATTCACTCGTAAAATAATGGACTGGTTTGCTGGTTCGATGCGGTGTTTGTTGCCCCGCGTTGATGCCCTTCAAAAGTTACAACTTCAGGAGAAGTTCACTTGATCGATTCGATAATGTCCCCGCTGTTCTCGATTGCGCAAGGCGCCATTGACATGCCTTGGTGGGGCTATGTGCTGACGATGCTTGCGTTGTGCCATGTGACCATCGCCGCAGTCACGATTTTTTTGCATCGGGCGCAGGCGCATCGCGCGCTAGATTTGCATCCGATTGTTTCGCATTTTTTCCGCATGTGGCTGTGGCTGTCCACCGGCATGGTGACCAAAGAATGGGTCGCGATTCACCGCAAGCATCACGCCAAATGCGACACGGTTGACGACCCGCACAGCCCGGTGATCCACGGCCATCTGGGTGTGCTGCGCTTCGGCGTCGACATGTATCGCAAAGAAGCCAAAAATCTGGAGACGCTGGAGCGCTACGGCCACGGCACGCCCGACGACTGGATCGAGCGCAATCTGTACAGCAAGTACACCTGGCAGGGCATGGGCGTGTCGCTGGTGATCTTCGTCGCGCTGTTTGGTTTTGCAGGGCTTTCGATGTGGTGCATGCAGTTGATCTGGATTCCGATCACCGCCGCCGGCATCATCAACGGCACCGGCCACGCGCTCGGCTATCGCAATCATCACACTGAAGATGCGTCTACCAACATCGTGCCAATCGGCATCATCATCGGTGGCGAAGAGTTGCACAACAATCATCACGCGTACGGCGCATCGGCGAAGTTTTCGGTGCGCTGGTATGAGTTTGACATCGGCTGGATGTACATCCAGATCCTGTCCGCGCTTGGCTTGGCGCATGTTCGTAAAGTGGCACCCGCATTGAAGCTGCGCACCAGCGAAGGTGACGTTGACGAGACGCTACAAGCGATCATTACCCACCGCTATCGGGTGATGCAAGACTACGCAGCAGTCGTCAAAGCGACGGCCAGGGCGGAGTTTGCCACCCTTAAGGCACGCGCTGAGAAAGGCGAAATTGAACTTCCGCATTTTCGGCAGTTGATGAAGGATTTTCGTGCTGACGCAGCCACGCTGGCCGACGTACAGCGTGCGCGTCTCGCCGCCGCGTTCGCCCACAGCGACGCGCTGAAAAAAATGTATCAGGCCCGGCAGGATCTTGCCGCGATCTGGGCGCGCTCGACCGAGTCGCAGGATCAGCTGAAAGCGCGTTGGCAAGCATGGCGCAATAGCGCTGAAGCGTCCGGCGTTGCGTCATTGCAGGCGTTTTCTAACCGGCTGGCTCGTTTCGCGTAAGCGGATCGGCAGGCGCGAAAGTGCCGCCCAAAAAAAAGCCCGCACAATGCGGGCTATTTTTCGAGCCGGAGCGGACTATTTCAGCTTCATCTCTTTGTAGATCACATGCTTGCGTACAACAGGATCGAACTTCTTGAACGAGAGTTTTTCTGTCGTCGTCTTTTTGTTCTTGGTCGTGGTGTAGAAGTGACCGGTACCGGCAGTCGATTCGAGTTTGATTTTTTCACGCATGATCGAGTCTCCTTAGATGGTGCCAGCGGCGCGAAGATCGGCGAGGACGGCGTCGATACCGTTCTTGTCAATGAGGCGGATGCCGGCTGTGGTCAGGCGCAGGCGGATGAAGCGATTTTCGCTCTCAATCCAGAAGCGGCGGCTTTGCAGATTTGGCAGGAAGCGGCGCTTGGTGCGGTTGTTGGCGTGAGAAACGTTGTTTCCCACCATCGGCTTTTTGCCGGTGACTTGACAGACGCGTGACATGACTGGAACTCCGGTGTGACTTCAACGTGGCCCCTGAGCGGTTGAAGTGACTTGACTGCGGCAAACGTCGAGTGGACCGCTGCAATCAGGTGTTGATCGGGTATGAAAATCAGGGTTAGCCTACGAGTATAGCGTGAAACCGCACTACTCGTGCTGATCAGCCCTCATCAGCAGCGTTGCACTACAAAATCTCCGCGAAATACTCGTGCGCTGCCGTGTTCACCGTAGAAATACGCAGTTCTACCGGCTCATCGCGCATATCGAAGGCGGTGCGCCGGATGGTCAGGACGGGCGTTCCCGCGCTGATTTTCAACAACTTGGCGTGATCGCTGGAGGCCGCCTCCGCGCGCAACCGCTCATCGGTGCGCACGACCGTGATGCCAAACGCGTCCTGATACAGGTTGTAGATCGTATTGGGACGCTCCTTAAACTGGGCGGCAGAGAGTTTTTC
>JANXNO010000651.1 GCA_025354075.1 Burkholderiales bacterium
ATCAACGGTCACACGATCCAGCGCAGGCGTCACGCCGATGCGCAATCCGGCATCGTCCGACACCATTTCCAGTTGCTGCAAATTGCTGTTGAGCAACAGTGCATCGGGAATCACGTTGTAGCGAAACTCCGGCGTCTCGTCGAACGGCGGTACACCGGCATCGGGTCGGCCCGGCATGAAATAGCTGCGATCCAGCACAAGGTCACCTTTGATGACGCGCACGCCGCTGAAGCGCACCGTTTGCAACATCGCTTGCAGCGCTCGCCAGTCAAAATCTGGGTCACCCAGACCGCGTGCCACCACGTCACCGCTCAAAATGTCTCGCTGGACTCCACCCGCACTGCGCAGTTCTGTTGTTCCGCGGTACGATGGGCCCAGCCGTTCCAGCGCCACAATCGAGGTCAAAATTTTCAGGGTGGATGCGGGCTGAAGCGCCACAGTTTCGCGGTGGGCGAGGATCGTCGCGCCATCGGACGCACGGAGCACGAGTACGCCCAGCGATTCAGACGGCAAGCCGGCGGCTTTCATGAGCGTTGCCACAGGCTCTGGAAGCGCCGCGACCGACGCTTTAGTGTCGGCAAAGGCCGACGGCTGCACGGCCAGGGCGAACACACCAAGGAAGTACGTCACGCGGCGCCGGAACGTGCATGCGCCGAAAAGCATGCTAGAGGTCATAGCGGCGAGCGGCCATAGTCGGTTGCGCCAAGGCATCGCTCCTCAATGCCAGGCATACACAGCATCGAAGCATTCAGCTTACGCGTGCCGAAAAAAAGGGGCGGTTCTCGCCCCCTCCTTGCCGCCGAGGCGCTGTCCAGACGCATCGGCAGTTGCATATTTGCTCACTTAAACTTGTAGTTCACGCGGAGAATAAACGAGCGTAGGCGTGGGTCACCAACGCGAGCATCCCAGCCGGCACCCGCAACGTTATCCACATTGTGGCTAGAAAAACTTGGCTTTGTGTCGAGCACGTTTTTGACGCCTGCCGTCACCGACAAGTTTTTGATACCGGTGTAGGTTGCCGTTAAGTCGTACAGTGTGTAGCTGCCGATGCGGCCTGGCGCTTGAGCCGGGGTGAATCCTGATCCGTACCCATCGCGCTCGCCCTCGTACCCAGCATAGTAGTTTTGCGACAAGCTCGAACTCCACGGGCCCTGTGACCACGTCAGGTTCAACGTGTGCTTCCAGCGCAGATGTAAGTTAAAGCCGTTAGTGGCGTCACCAAACTTGCCAACTAACTCGGCCCAAGGATCGGCCGAGCTGAACCGGCTTCTGTAACTGTCGACATAAGTGCCATCTAGCGAGGCAACAAATTTGCCGAGACTTGATTGCCAGTTACCCGTCACGTTAATATCCGCGCCGCGGGTTTTGTCGGAACCGACGTTGAATGTAGGTGAGGTCACACTCACGATATCGCCGGAAGCATCGCGCGTGACGTATTGGCGGAAGCGGTCGTACTGACTAATCAGTAGCTGGCCGGAGAGCGCGCCGATCTTGTCGTTGAGCTCAATTTGCCACAAATCTACGCTCGCGCTCAGCCACGGTGCTGGTTGCATGAACACGCCCACCGAGAACTGCCTGGACGTTTCGGGTTTGAGCTTGGTATTGCTGGTGCCAATGATGTCGGGGCGAATGCCGCAGCCCCTCGCCTCTTTGCCCGTGGGACACAGGACAGGGTCGTTAATGTCGCTATTGAATTGGCCCGTTGAATCGCCGCCGT
The DNA here is from genome assembly GCA_025354075.1 of Burkholderiales bacterium. Lineage (GTDB taxonomy): Bacteria > Pseudomonadota > Gammaproteobacteria > Burkholderiales > Casimicrobiaceae > Casimicrobium. The sequence continues at coordinate 1,718 of JANXNO010000651.1, forward strand.
AGAGCGCATAGAAGTCGGGCGCGTGGAAGCCGGTGCTGTACGAACCGCGAAAGCCCACCTGCGGTACAGGCTGCCAGCGCAGCGCGACTTTCGGATTAGTGGTGGAGCCCACGTCACTATAGCGGTCGTAGCGCAGCGCTAGTTGCGCGTCCAGATTCTTAATAATTGGCACTTGCAATTCACCGTAGACTGCGGCGATGTCGCGTGTTGCTTTGTCCAGCGATGACGGTGCGCTTACACCGCTGATCGCCGGCTGCGATGCTGTTTGGTCACTGCGGAAGCGATAGCTCTCTTTGCGGAAATCAAAGCCGACCGCGGCGGCCACGGCACCCGCTGGCAGCTTAAAAAGTTCTTTCGATGCGCTGCCATCAATCTCCATGACGGTCGCTGTGCCACCGTACAGCCCCAAACCCTTGGCCTTAGCGCCGTTGATCAAATCAAGCGCAGCTTGCGTCTGCGTTTGTCCGGGCAGTAGAAACGGATTGATCAAGCCAGTCGCCAGTGCATCATTGAGCTTGCTGATAATCATGTTGCCGTCACCGAGCACGCTATTGCTTTTGCTCTCTGCGGTGGAGAAGCCGAGCTTGTAGTCCCAACCTGCGGCACTACCTTCCAAGCCTGCCAGTACGCGATACGCGTCGGTCTGTGTGTCTTGCTGGCGTGGCCCACACTCAAGACAACGCCAGCGAATGCGCTCCGCAAGCTGATTATTAAAGCCTGGTACCAGCCCTGTCAGGTCCAAGTAATACGGCGAACGAACGTCCTTGCCGCTGGCGTCTTTGATGAAGGCGGGATAGTTACGGTTGGTAATTTGAATAGGCGTGTATTCAACCGCCGACTTGGTGTTCGACGCGACAACTTCCACGAACGCTGTAGTGTCGGGGTTGATCGCAATTGAGCCCTTCGAGACGAAGTTGATACGCTCCACCGGCTGCATCAGGCTCCACTGCTTGCCGTAGTCGTAGGCGCACGCTTGATTATTACCGTTAAAGCCCGTGATGTCGCCACGGTACGGGCTCATGTCGGTGATGCTGGTGCACTTTCCTTGCAGCGCAAGAAGGTTGACGCGGTTGTAGGTCTGAGCACTCCCTGGCAGCGCGAAGCGGCTTCCAAGTGCGGTGCCATTCACCTGCCCGATGTTGGCGAAAGGGGTACCCGTGGTGTCCGGGGCGAGGCCCAAATTGGGCTGATAGCCATTGTGGAAATCACGCTGGCTGCCGCGCAGGCGATCATTGCTTTCGAACGTCACGCTTCCCATCACGTTGAACCCGTCGGTGGCTAAGTTGCCAATACCTCCGGTCAGCGAGCCGCTGTATTTGTTGCCATTACCGTGCTGCGTCATGTCGCCGAATGCGGTGGCTTCAAAGCCCTGATAGTCGCGCCGCAAAATAAAGTTGATCACGCCGCCGATAGCGTCAGTGCCGTAAATGGCGGACGCCCCGTCTTTGAGAATTTCGATGCGATCGATCGCGGCCATCGGGATCGAATTCAAGTCGACCGAACTGCCGTTAAGGCCGTGGGTTGCCACGCGCCGACCGTTTAACAAGACAAGGGTGTATTCAGTGCCGAGCCCGCGCAGCGAAGCGCCCGAGGCCCCGTTATTGGGACCTTTTTTACCGGTGCTGTTGAGAAAGTCCGAGCCTTGATTGGTAAGCATATTGTCAATGCCGTTACCACTGGCGCTGATCCGCGTCATCAGCTGCTCAGCCGTGGTGATGCCCTGTTTGGCCAGGTCCTGCGCCTTGATCACCTGCATGGGCGAAGCACCTTCGTCTGCCACGCGCTTAATGCTCGACCCGGTCACCTCTACGCGCTCAAGTTTTTGCGCCTCGCTGGTTTGACCATGCGCAACCGTGCTGGAAGCGGCAGCAACCACCATCGAAACGCAATAGGCAAGTTTCTTAATTTTCACGATGATCCCTAATATTTTTTACAACGACGTAGTTACCTATCCGAACAATCCAAATAAACCATCTAGCCGTAATCGACGTTTAATACGCTGTCCCCCAAGCGCGGCTCACCTTGCGGTAGTTCAACACCTATACCAACGCCTGAAGCGGTTGGATGTGCGGGCTACCCAGACGGTTTATTATGCCGCGACACTGTACGACTGTGTCAATTGGAAGATTGGACAATGCTGAAGTTGCATAGCAAATTGCCGGAAATGGCACACTTTGCGTGTGCCTCCGAGCAGGCGAGTTAAGCCACGAACCTTCAACACCCTCGAATTCGTCATGACAACATGAAACGGCGCAGTTTTATAGCCGCACTTTCGACGCTACCCGCAGCGGCTTTAGCCGCGCGCCAGTCGGCGGTACGCACCACGGAGCACCGAGCGGCGATCGGTGCGGGGGGTCAAATCAAACCACCCGCCCTCAAACGCGGTGATCTGGTGGGTCTGTTTAACCCCAGTGGCTTCGCTGACGACGCGCTCATCCAGCGCGCCACGCTAAATCTTGAAACGCTGGGCCTTCGCGTGATGCAGGCGGCGCATCTTCGGGCCTCAAGGGGCAACACGGCAGGCACGATCGGGCAGCGGCTGACCGACCTGCACGCGCTGTTCGCCCATCGCGAAGTACGTGCGCTGTGGGCCGCGCGCGGCGGCTCAGGTACCGCGCAGATTCTGCCTTTCATCGACTACAGCCTGATCGCACGCAATCCGAAAATTGTGATCGGATATTCCGACATTACGTCACTGTTGCTCGCACTGTACGCGAAGACGGGACTCATCACGTTTCACGGCCCTGTCGCATCATCGGGCTTCACGCCGTTCACCGTCTCGCATCTTGAAGCGACGTTAATTGAAGGTCGCGCAATGCACATGATGAGCACGGCGGAGGAACACGCCAAGCGCGCGACCGACGAGCCAAACTTTGTGCAACGCGTCCTCAACAGCGGCAGTGCGGAGGGCACGCTGCTCGGCGGAAACCTCTCAGTGCTCGCGTCCCTGGTTGGCACGCCATACCTGCCCGACACGCGCAACGCCTTGCTGTTTCTCGAAGAAATCAGCGAAGCTCCCTATCGCATCGACCGCATGCTGACGCAGCTCGCACAGCATGGACTGCTTGATCGTGCGCGAGCGGCAATGCTGGGTGTGTTCGTCAAATGCGAACCTGCCCCCGGTGAAGAATCGTTGGTGTTATCACAGGCGTTAGCCGATCAATTCGCAGCGCGACCGATTCCGAGCGCCTACGGCTTGTCGTTCGGTCATGTTGCGTCGCAGTGGGTGTTGCCCATCGGCATTCGGGCACGATTTAATGCGGATGCGCGCACGTTGACGTTGCTGGAGTCAGCGGTTTCGTAGACGGCTGTGAACCGAGGATTATGAACAACTTTACGCTGAGAGCCAGGCTCTACTTGGGCAAATTGCTCGATTTCATCATCTATCGACTTTCAGAAAAATATCGCGCTGAGCCCAATGATCATAACGCTTACCGCATAAAGCGGTAGCACAAAACCAATACTGCTATGGGCGCAAGGCACGCGTGTACAACGCGCTCAGAATCTGCTCTTCGTAGCGATGAAACGCGGAGTAACGCCCCGGGGCGGTCTCGGGGTCAAAGCCTGAACCTCCGCTCAAAAATATCATGCCATTCTTTCGTTTTGGATCGAACACCATTGCCGACGTGAGCCCCCATGCATCCCCAAGATGTCCCACCGCCTGGAACCCGCCTCCCTCAACCAACCGATCACCCCGCGCGACGCCGCTGATGTCAAGAAAGTGCTGATTGCCCAGCCCCCACGCATTCATCAACTGGGTGCCGCCACCTGAATTCACGTCGCCGTTTTTTCCCGCCGCGTCGACACGCCACTGCTCGTGCAGCATCTCACGCACGGACGCAGCACTCAGCACACGCCTACCTTCATGCAGGCCTTCGTTCATGAGCATCAACATCACCTTGCCCAGATCGACGGCGGATAGTCGGCATGCGCCTTGCGGGCCGAACAACGTGCCGTTGCTTCCCACGACATAACTCGGTCCGGCGCGCGGCACGGGTGCGACCTCGCTGTAGTCGTCGACCTGCGCAATCCACGGACCATTCGGGTTCCAGATTTCTTTGCCGTTGACTTCAGTTCGTTTGCGATACAACGTGGCAATTTTTGCCACGTCGGCAGCGCTCATGTCCGCTGGATTGAATCCGCCACGAATGGCCAGCGGATCGAAAACGACGCGCTTCATCAGTCGGTCAAAACGCTCGCCGCTCGCCCGCTCCATCACGGTGCC
>JANXNO010000205.1 GCA_025354075.1 Burkholderiales bacterium
ATCACGCCCAATGGCCACCATCAGTCGCCTGAAAATCGAATCGCCATTGCCCGCCACCAGCACATAGCCATCGGCGCACGGATACGCGTTCGTCGGCGCAATCCCCGGCAACGCCGAGCCCGCCGCCTCACGCACGGCACCGAACGCACTGTACTCCGGCAGCAAGCTTTCCATCACGTTGAACACACTCTCATACAGCGCCACGTCGATCACCTGACCGACGCCTTTCGGGTTCTCGGCGCTCTTGGTATTGTTGCGATGATTCAGCGCCAGCAACACGCCGATCACACCATGCAAACTCGCGAGCGTGTCGCCGATAGAAACACCCACGCGCACCGGCACGCGACCAGGCTCGCCGGTGAGATGACGCAAGCCGCCCATCGCCTCCGCCACCACACCAAAGCCCGGTTTGTCTTTGTATGGCCCAGTCTGCCCGTAACCCGAAACACGCAGCATGATGAGGCCCGGATTCGTCACCGCGAGCGCCTCGTAACCCATGCCCCATTTCTCCATCGTGCCGGGCTTGAAGTTCTCGATCAGCACATCCGCCTCAGCAATCAAACGCCTCACAATGTCGCGTCCTTCCGGTTGCCGCAAGTCCAGCGCCACGCTTTTTTTATTACGCGACTGAACCTGCCACCACACGCTCGTGCCGTTGTGCAGCAAGCGCCATTTACGCAGCGGATCACCCTCACCCGGCGGCTCAATCTTGATCACATCGGCTCCAAAGTCAGCCAGCGTTTTGGCCGCAAACGGGCCTGCGATGAGCTGGCCGAGTTCGATGATTTTCAAACCCGACAAGGCTTGAGGCGCGAACGTTGTCACGTGCTAAGCGCCCCTGCATCGCGCAGTAATATCGTTTTGCTGAAGTCGAGAAATTCATCCAAATGCTTCTCGATAATACTCACAGTGATCGGCAGCTGCAGACTCTGGTAGTCATGCACGGCGATGTTGCGAAACCCCACCATCCGACGCATCGCGTCCGCAAGCGGCGCGTCAATCCAAGCTGCCGCCGCGAGCAAGGTGAACGAATCGCGCGCACTCTGCGGCACACCCAACCGTTCGCGCCGCACCAAATGTTGCGCCATATCCAGCGCTGCTTCGCATGCGCGCTGAATGTTCAAAATCGCCGCGTCCTGTCGCGTCAAATCGGATTGAAAAGTGGCCGGATTTTCGTCGTATTCTTCCCGCGCCCGCGCCACGCAGCGCTCAATCGTGGCCGCTTTGTTAATCAAAACATCATCGGCCATAAATCACCCCGCTCGATGCAATATCTGCGAGCAATCCCGCCCGCGCCGAATTCAATTCTGTCATTTCACTCAGCATCGCGGCCTCCCAAACACCCACTTGAGTGGCGCAGTCTTCGCGTAACCACCAGCGCTCCCCCAAAGTCAAAACCTGATGCTGCATCACGGTAGACGCTGCCCGCAAATCAATCAAATCGACATCGGCGTAAACCACGTCAGCCAACGCACCCGACAACTCCCACAACACACCCGGCTCAACGTAGCCCGCCACCAGCACCGCCAAGTCCCAGTCGCTACCGACAGTCGCATCGCCGCTCACCCGGCTGCCAAAGGCGTACATCGCCATGAGATTGGCCAGGCGGGATTGCAGGACATCGACAAGCGCGAGGTTGGGCATGGGTTCAAGGCCGGAAGCAAGTTCAGCCATTGTCTCGCAATGCGACGGCAGCAGCACAGACGGCGTCCATACTAAAGCAGGTAGGAAACCCCATGACGGGATTGCGTCTTTGACTAATCAGCGCTACAAAAGGAAAACCCGGCCAACTTTCGCTGGTCGGGTTTTGGATACGGACACCTCTGGTTTCCCTCGGGAGTCCTTATTGCAGCAACGGCTCTCACCCCGGATAGCAACACAAAACGAATAGTAGGAGTAATTTGAATGTCTGGCAACTCGGCAATCCCGGTCGAAAAGAAAAAACTCTATCGCGGCCTCACGCGAGAGCAAATCGATGCGCTGGGGCCGTTGACCTTCGGTTTTGACATCGGCATTGCGTCCGTGGGTTGGGCGGTACTTTGCGACACGAGAATTGTGGATTTGGGAGTGCGGGCGTTTGACAAAGCGGAGACAGCGGACAAGGGTGAATCGCTAAACCTCGCGCGGCGCACGGCTCGCTTGATGCGCCGCCGCTTGCGCCGTCGCGCGTGGCGTTTGGTGAAGGTGGCGCGAGCGCTCAAACGCCATGGCCTGATTGCCGACTCAAAGCTATTTCTCAAACAGCCGAGCTACGTTGATTCCGTGTGGCAGTTGCGTAAAGCGGGTCTTGACCGACTACTCACGCCTGCGGAGTGGGTGCGCGTGATCTATCACCTGTGCAAGCATCGGGGCTTTCATTGGACGAGCCGTGCAGAAGCCCTTCAGGCCGACAGCGACACAAAAAGCGAAAACGGCAAAGTTAAGCAGGGCCTTGCAAGCACCGCCAAACTGATGAAAGAAAAAGGCTATCGCAGTGCCGCTGAAATGGTACTCGCTGAATTTCCGGATGCGCAGCGCAATAAGCGCGGTGAGTACACCAAGGCGCTTTCGCGCGTACTGCTCGCACAGGAATTTTCATTGCTGTTCGCGCGTCAACGTGAGCTGGGAAGTATTCACGCCACCGCTGAATTGCAGATCGAAATGCTCGGCGATGGCGATCAAAAGAGCGGTCTCTTCTGGGCGCAAAAGCCCGCGCTATCGGGCGCTGACCTGCTCAAAATGCTGGGGCGCTGCACTTTCGAGAAGACCGAGCCGCGCGCGCCCAAGGCAAGTTTCACCGCTGAGCGGCATGTGTGGCTGACGCGACTGAACAATTTGCGCATCACCGTCGACGGCGTCACTCGCCCGCTCATTGACGTAGAGCGGTCTATCGCGATACCTCTGCCCTACACACGCGGCGAAAAGTTCACCTACAAAGATTTGCGAACTGCACTTCAGAACGCGGGCTTGTCGACCGAGTTTCGCTTCGCAGGGCTCTCATATCCGAGCTTGCGCCAGCGCGAGGAAAACAAAGCCAAAGACCCCGAGGCCGAAACACTCACCAAGCTTTCGGCTTGGCACGACCTGCGTCTAGCCTTCAAACGCGCATCGCTCGAAACCACTTGGCAGCAACTGTCTACACCTGCGCTCGACGGCGATCCCACATGGCTAAATCAGATTGGCTGGGTTTTGAGCGTCTACAAAGACGACGATGAGGTGTTACGCGAGTTGAAAAAATTGTCCCTGCCGGGGGGTGAAGCGTGCATCAACGTGCTGCTCGGCGTTCGCTTCGACAAGTTCCACGCGCTCTCACTCAAAGCGCTTCGACAAATCGTGCCGAAGATGGAAGCCGGGATGCGATTTGATGAGGCGGTGGCTACGATTCCCGAGTACGGCCATCACAGCCAGCCGGTGGCGCGCGAGTCAGATCGAACGAAGTATTTGCCAGCCTTCTACACGCATCGCGAAAAAGACGGGCGTCTCAAATTCAACGACGATCTCGACGTGCCGCGCAATCCCGTAGTACTCCGCGCGCTTAATCAGGCGCGTAAAGTGTGCAACGCATTGATCAAAGTTTACGGCGCTCCGCACGCCGTCAACATTGAAATGGCACGCGACCTCTCGCGGTCGCTTCTCGGCCACTATTCAGACGGCGGAAAGTACATCGAAGGTCGAAAAGACATACTGGCGGCGCAAAAGGAATTTCAGGCACGCAACGAACGCGAACGAACACAATTTTTAGAAACCTTCGGGCGCAAAGCGAACGGAGCTGAATTTGAAAAGTGGATGCTGTACCGAGAACAGCAAGGTGTATGCGCTTATTCGTTGAAGCCCCTTGACTTACATCGTGTCATCGACGAACCGAAGTACGTCGAAATCGATCATGTCTTGCCTTACTCGCGCAGCTATGACGACAGCAAAAACAACAAAGCGCTGGTACTAGAACGAGTTAATCAAGAGAAAGGAAACCGCACGCCGTACGAGTATTTGTCAGCGTTAGACGGTCACGAAGACGGACCGCTGTGGAGAGCCTATGTGGGATCCATCGGCATTAACAAGGCCTATCGGCAAGCGAAGCGCAGTCGCCTGCTGCGCAAAGAGTTTGGCAAAGACGAAGCCAAGTCCTTCATGGAGCGCAACCTGAATGACACACGCTACATCTGCAAATTTTTCAAAAACTATGTCGAGCGTTTTTTGCAATTAGCCGAAACGAGCGAAGCGAAGCGTTGCGTGGTCGTCAGCGGTCAACTCACAGCGTTCTTGCGCGCTCGATGGGGTTTGCTAAAAATTCGCGAGGAGAGTGATCGTCATCACGCAATGGACGCCGCCGTCGTAGCGGCCTGTAGTCACAGCATGGTGAAACGGTTGTCGGACTATTCGCGACGGCGAGAGCTAGCTGCGGTAAGTCGCGGCTTCATTGATCTCCAGAACGGCGAGGTCGTCGATGCAGCGATGTATCGGCAACTTGAGCGGCATTTTCCCGAACCATGGCCACACTTTCATCACGAACTTAATGTTCGTCTGAAGCTCGATGACGTCGACCGGATGCGTGAACAATTGGCCGTACTTGGTAGCTACGACGAATCTGCGCTTAAGGCGCTAAATCCCCTCTTTGTCTCGCGTGCGCCTCAGCGGCGAAATGGTGGCGCTGCTCATAAGGAGACGATCTACGCGCAGCCTGAAACGCTCAAGGAAACCGGTTCGGTCAAGCAGAAAGTGGCGCTGTCGTCGCTAACGCTGAAAGTTCCGGACATAGATAAATTCATCGAAAAACTCGTCGACTCGCATCGTAATGCCATGCTTTACGAAGCGATACGTGATCGTCTGATTGCTTATGGTGGCAGGGGAGACAAAGCGTTCGCTGCGAACAATCCGCTGCGTAAGCCGGACAAGCTTGGAGAGCAAACCGGACCTATTGTCCGGTCAGTCAATATGTTGATCGACACGATGTCGGGCATTGAAGTGCGGGGTGGCCTAGCGAGAAACGATTCCATGATTCGAGTCGATATCTTTCAGCACAAAAAGAATTTCAAGTTCCACCTCGTGCCCGTGTATTCCCACCACAGGGTGGCGGAGCTTCCTAATCGTGCAGTGGTGTACAAAAAACCGGAAGCGCAGTGGATTGAAATGGATGATCAGTACAAGTTTCAGTTCTCCTTGCACTCCAATGACTTGTTTAGATTGACCGTTGGAGAGGAGACTGTTGTCGGCTACTTCAGCGGCATCAATACGAACGATGGCGGAATTAAGTTCTTCCCACACGACCAGCGAAACGTCGATAGCTTAAGGAAGAAAAGCGTTTCAGGGGCAAAAGCAATGGCAAAACTCCAGGTCGATCTACTCGGTAATACTTTTCTCGCTTCCCCAGAGACGCGCCGTGACTTGGCGTAGCGTCGTCATCAGCAAACCAGCAAAGCTAAAGCGAGAGCATTTCTCGCTCGCGATCGAACAATCGCAAACCGCGTTCGTTCCATTTGAAGACATCGCGGTAATTGTGCTCGCACATCGCGAAATCACGATTACCCACCCGGTTCTCTCTGCATGTGGCGACTACGGCATTGGGCTGTACGCCTGCGGAGAAAATCATCAGCCCAACGCTGTGCTTCTGCCGTTCTTGCAGCACAGTCGCGCCGTTCGCATGCAGCGGTTACAGCTTGATGTTGATCGCCCTACCGCAAAGCGTGCGTGGGCAGTAATTGTGAAATCGAAGATCAAGAATCAGTGCTTTGTGCTCAAAACATTTGAG
>JANXNO010000607.1 GCA_025354075.1 Burkholderiales bacterium
TGCAATACAAACTCGGTGCAAAAAACGCGGCGTCGATGGATGTGAACACCGCTTGCACCAGTTTTTTGTATAGCTGGACGACCGCCAATGCGATGATTCGCTCGGGCGTCGTCAAACGCGCGCTGGTTGTAGGCGTTGAACTGATCACGCGCTACATGGATTGGGAGAACCGGGGCGTGGCCGTGCTGTTTGGTGACGGTTGCGCAGCGATCGTGATCGAAGCGACGGAAGAAAAAACAGGGCTATTGGCGGAAACTCTTGGCTGCATCAGCGATGCGCGTGGCATTTTGCGTATCGGTGGCTATGGCGCGACCTACGCCAATGCAAACGTTACGTTTGGCGACATGTCGTGGACGTTTGACGGCCCGCAGATTTTCAAGAAGGCCGTGCAGGGCATGACGGACGCAAGCTCGAAGACGCTTGCCAAGGTAGGTGTGAACGCCGACGAAATTGATCTGGTGGTGCCGCATCAAGCCAATTCACGCATCATTGAATCGGTCGCAAAGTACGCGGGCATTCCGATGAGTAAGGTGCAACTTACGGTGCAAAAGTACGGCAACATGAGCGCAGCGACCGTGCCGGTGGCGTTGGTCGAAGCGCTGGAAGAAGGACGCATTCAGCCGCAGGCAAAACTGTTGATGCCCGCGTTCGGCGCAGGTCTCACCGTGTGCGCGCACTATGCTGAGTGGGGTGATCGCATCACGCCGAAGGACGTGAGCGAGGTTGAGCTCGCAGCGTGTGACAAAACCGCGCTCGAACTTGTCAACGAGATACGCGCGAAGAAAGATATCCGCGGTCGCAGTGCGCCGGGACTTGCGAATGCGTATTGCGTTGATCAGAAGCCGTTTGGTACGCAGTGAGCGGTGTGCCTAGTGCCGCTCGTAATGCGGCACCGCTTCGCCTTCGGTACAAAATTTCCTGAGTAGCGACAGCCGCTCCTGCGACGCCTTACCATCCGCAACGGCAGCCCGCAGCGCGCAATTTGGCTCATGCAAATGTTTGCAATCGCGGAATCGGCAATGCCCCAGCGCATGGCGAAATTCCGGGAACGCGCGCTCAATTTCCTGGCGGGAAAAGTGCGCCAGACCAAACACTTGCATACCTGGCGAATCGATCACCCAAGTCGCGTCGCTGCCCAGCGTGAACAGCCGGGTGAACGTCGTCGTGTGCTTGCCCGACCCGAGCGCCATTGAGATTTCGTTGGTGCGTTGCGCTTCTTCGCCGACCAGCGCATTGAGCAACTTGCTCTTGCCCATGCCGGATTGCCCGATCAACACCGAGCGCTCGCCCATGAGGCGTTCACGCATCGGTGCATCGTTGAATTTCGCGGAAAAGAGCACCACGTCGTAGCCCATGTCGCGATAACGGGCGAGCGCGTTGGCGGTGGCTGCCGCTTCAACCAGATCGATTTTGTTGAGGCCGATGATCGCTTTCACATGGCTAGCTTCCGCGCAGATCAGCCAGCGGTTGAGCAGCTCGTCGGAGTACACCGGCAGCGGTGCGATGATGCAGGCTACTTGCGTGACGTTTGACGCCACCAGTTTTTCCTTGAATGCATCAGCCCGGTAGAACAGTGACGTGCGCTCGCCCACCGATTCAATCACGCCGTCCCGATCATTGGTACGCGTCAGGCTCACGGTGTCGCCGCAGGCAAATTGCAGCGTGCGCCCTTTGCTCAGGCAGCGGATGCGCTCGCCGGTGTTGAGTTGGACGACGGTATGTCGTCGCTGCGTTTCAATCACCAGACCTTGATGCATGCAAATTTTCCGGTGCTAAAGCTAAACGAGAAGGGCGGCGGCTTCGATGCGAGCCGCGCAGATGAAATCATTGATGGAGATGCCGCCTTTGCCCCCCTCAACGTCATGCGTGTTGAAAGCAATCTCAAGTCGGTTGTAATGCACCGACAGATCGGGGTGATGATCGGTTTGATGGGCAATCGCGGCGACCACATTGACGAACGCCATCGTCTCATAATAATTTTTGAACTTGAAGGTTTTGACGATCTTGCCAGCGGCAAACTGCCAGCCCGGAAGCAGCGCCAAATGCGTGTCAATCTGCCCTTGGGTGAACGCGGCATTGCCGTGTTGTGGCGTGGCTTTGCTGCGGGCGAGTGATTCAAGTGTTACTGATGTCATAGAGCAGGATTAGGTTGTGGCGACGCCGCGCCGATCGACTGCAAATGGGCAATACGGATCATCGCTGGCGGATGCGAATGGTGATACGCAGAGTACAGCGGATCAGGCGTCAACGTGTTCGCGTTATCTTTGTAAAGCTTGGTGAGTGCTGCGATCAGATCATCGCGGTTTGCGACTTCCGCCGCATACGTGTCCGCCTCAAACTCATGTTTTCGCGAATACGCAGAAGCCACCGGCGCAAGCCAGAACAGCAGCGGAGGCAACACCAGCGAAAACAAAATCAGCGAAACGCCCGGTGCCGTCGCGCCCGTATCTGCGGCGAAACCGAACGACGTGTAGAGCCAAGGCTGGGGCAGTACCCAAGCCACTGCCGCCAAAAACGCAAGGCTCCCCAGCGCCATGAACACGATGCGCTTGATGATGTGTTTGCGCTTGAAATGCCCCAACTCATGCGCGAGCACCGCGACGATTTCGTTGTTGCTCAACCGCTCCAAAAGCGTGTCGAAAAACACGATGCGTTTGGCTTTGCCGAAGCCGGTGAAATACGCATTGCCGTGGGCAGATCGCTTTGAGCCATCCATCACGAACAGGCCCTGACTCTTAAAGGCGGTGCGCGCCAGTAACCCTTCAATCGCGGTCTTGGTTTCACCCGAATCCAGTGGCTTGAATTTGTTGAACAGCGGCGCGATAAACGTCGGATACAGCGCCAGCATCAACAACTGAAATCCGATGAACACGAACCAGGCATACAGCCACCACAGCGGCCCGGCGCTGCGCATCAGCCAGAAAACCAGCGCGGCGAGCGGCAATATCAGGGCGGCGCTCAACACTGAGCCCTTGACCAGATCCATCCAGAACGTGGCGCGCGTCGTTTTGTTGAAGCCGAATTTCTCTTCGATGTAGAAGGTGCTGTAGTAGCTGAATGGAATGCCGATGATGCCGGTGACCACCGACAGCAACGCGATCAGTGCGACTTCACGCGCAACCGGCATGTCCGCCAGCGGTGCGGTTAATTGCCACAACCGGCTCAAACCGCCAAAAAGTATCAATCCCGACACCAGAACACCGACGCCCGCCTCCACCTGCGTAACCTGGCCCTTCGCTTTGGTGTAATCGGCGGCGCGCTGGTGATCTTCGAGGGCAATGCGCCCCGCAAACGGCTCGGGCACTTCATCGCGGAATGCGGCGACCCATTTCAGGTGGCGTGTGAGCAGCCAGCGCTCGATGAAGTAATGTGCAAGCAGGGCGAAGATGACGATGTTGGCAAAGGTCGTCGCGGAGATTCCGGGCAGGATGGTGGTGGCGTCGGTGGGCATGCGCTGTGGGAAAATCGAATTGTTGTAATTGTTGACGATATTGGGTCGAACTGCCCGATTTCATCCACAATGTTCCTGCAAACCGTTCAAGAAGATAGTTGATCGCTCCCATGTCGCAACACCAGCAAAACCAAAATCATCTCATCTGGCTCGATATGGAAATGTCGGGGCTTGACCCCGAGGTTTGCCGTGTGCTTGAGGTGGCCGTCGTTATCACTGACAAAGACCTGAACACGGTCGCGGAGGGCCCGGTTCTGGTGATTCATCAGTCTGACGCCGTGCTCGACGCAATGGACGCCTGGAACAAAAACACCCACGGTCGCTCGGGGCTGATCGACAAGGTCAAAGCGTCAACGCTGACCGAGGATCAAGCGTCAGCGCAGATGATCGACTTTCTCGCCAATTACATCCCGAAAGGCGTGAGTCCGTTGTGCGGCAACAGTGTGCATCAGGATCGTCGATTTATGGTGCGCTATATGCCGACGTTTGAGGCGTATTTTCACTATCGAAATCTCGACGTCAGCACGTTAAAGGAGCTGGCCGCTCGCTGGGCACCCGAAGTGAAGAAAAGCTTCCAGAAAAAAACCATGCACACAGCGCTTGCTGATGTGTACGAAAGCATTGATGAGCTGAAGCATTACCGCGACCACTTCATCAAACTGCCAGTGCCTGCTGCGGTCGTTGCGGCGGTTTAGGAGGCGCTGCTGTGAAGTTTTGCTCCGTTTGCGGCAGTGCCGACATCGCGCTCACCGTGCCTGATGGCGATCAGCGCGCGCGGTATGTTTGCCCCAGTTGTGGCACCGTACATTATTCGAACCCGAAAATAGTGTGTGGCGTTGTGCCAGTGTTCGAGGACAAAGTGATGCTTTGCCGTCGCGGCATCGAACCTCGATTTGGCAAGTGGACGCTGCCTGCCGGTTTCATGGAAAACGAGGAAACGGTGGAAGAGGGCGCGCAGCGCGAACTGTACGAAGAAGCCGTTTCGACCGTCTCTCTCGGTTTGTTGCTGACGGTGATTTCCGTGCCGCATATTTCGCAGGTTCACATGATGTATCTCGGCACAATGACCGAGCCGAAATTTGCGGTAACGCCCGAAAGCACAGAGATCAAGCTTTTCACCGAAGCGGAGATTCCGTGGGGCGAGCTCGCGTTCCGCACGGTGAAGACCGCGTTGGAGCATTTTTTCGAATGTCGGCGAACCGGTGAATTCACGCTGAAGCGTTCGCGGATCGATTGAAATCGAGTCAACAGCTTTTAGCTGAAACGCCTTTTTAATAAGGGCATAGGCCATTAAAACGCTTGAAGTCGATAAAAGAGGAGGTTTTTATGCTTTTCAGGTCTTTTGTGACGTTTTCAGCGCTGTTCGCGTCAGCGGTTTTTGCGCAAGACGCCACGTTTTCCACCAGGTCTTTAACGCCGGAAACCGCATTGATGGCTGCCAAAGCCGCGCTCGAAAAATGCCGTAAGGACGGCTATCAAGTGACGGTTGCGGTGGTGGATCGCAGCGGACTGACACAGGTGTTGTTGCGCGACCGCTTTGCCGGCGCGCACACCATCGATATCGCGCCGAACAAAGCGTGGACGGCCGTCAGTTTTCGCATCCCCACCGCCGCGCTCGCGATTGAGACGCAGGCAGGTAAACCGATGAGCGCGATTCGCAGCCATCCCAGAGTATTCGCGGCGGGCGGTGGGCTTGTCATTGAGGCGGGCGGCTCGGTGCTCGGGGGCATCGGCGTATCCGGCGCACCGGGCGGCGAAGCTGATGACGAATGCGCGAAGGCGGGCATCAAGGCGATTGGCGACGCGATTGAGTTTTGAGCAGCGCCCTCTCGTGTTGGTCGATTCGTTTTTTAGGCTACGGTGTGATCGACTGAATGTGATTCTCAATATCGGATGGGTTTGTGCGCGTAGCACCGACGCCAATGCTTCCCGCTGTCAAGGCGGATCCACGAAGCCCAAACAGATAGCGCAACAGCATCACACCGTCCGTTGCGGCGTCAACCTGCCCGTTGCGATCAATGTCAAAAAGGGGTCGCATCTCGTTCAAACGACTTGTTAATTGTGGGCCGTCAAGAGATGCTGCACCCGTAGTGAGCGCGCTGCCCGCGGCACCAGTGAGGTAACGAAATATCAGCATGCCATCGATCAGCGCGCTGTAACTTGAGGTGCCATCCAGATCGATATGCAATGGCAGAGTCGTGTTGGACACAAACGTCGCACTGACATTGGTGAGACCGTTGATTGACACGGTACAAGGTGCCGTACCCGCGCACGCGCCTAACCAACCAACAAATGTTGATCCACTACTTGCCGCTGCCGTCAAGGTCACGGTGGTGCCAGCAGCGTACGTTTCCAGGCAGTCACCGGGGCACGCAATGCCCGCTGAGGTACTGCTGACCGCACCAAACCCAGCTCCGGCAGTCGTTACGATCAGTGCAGGTGGTGAGTTGGGCGAGGGTGTCGCCGCATTGGACGCAGCGGATTCGGGACCAACACCCAAGCCGTTGGTGCCGTGTACGGTGCAACTATACGTCGATCCGTTACTGAGCCCTGAGACGGTGACCGGGCTCGCTAAACCGGTGACGATGATGGCTGCGCCTGACGCCGGGGTACACGTCACCGTGTATCCTGAAATTGTTGATCCGCCACCGCTCGCAGGCACGGTGAACGCGACAAACAGCTGACCATTTCCAGGCACCGCAGTCACCGCAGTGGGTGCGCTGAGTTGCAGCTGGTTGGCGCGGAAGGCAGCAATTCCGTCATGCGGCTGGCCCGACACGGCCGCGAAGTTTGCAGCGATGAACACCCGGTCTCCGTTGAGTGAGCTGGCGATACTTGAGTTGCCCAGGTTGCCATAGTTAGGGGCGACAGTTGTAAATGATGGGTTCCAGCCTGTGTCGCGCACACCCGTGGTGAGCAAATGACGATCAAACACGGGCTTAGAAAACCCCGTTTCATCAAAATTGGCACCCCCGATGTACAGAAAGTCACCGACGATACCAATGCTGAACATGATGCCCTGAGCGGTGGGCGCATCACCCCAAACCGGGTCCACTGCGCCGCTAGTGACGCCGATCTTTGCCAGTCGCGGCTTTGCTGCGCCACCCACTGTGGTGAAGCCGCCTATCGCATAGACGTTGTCACCTGCAATCACCATGTCGCGAACCGTATTGTTTGGCGCGGGAGTCCACGTTGCATCATAAGCACCAGTCGTTGAAGAAAAACGCCCAAAGCGCCTGTTCGTACCGAATAGTGGCCTGCAGCCGTTGGGGATGCCCGCGTACACGTACCCTGAGGCGTACGCAAGCCCAACGGTTCCACTGGAGCAATCGGATACATACTGCGCGTCGAACGTACTGATCACCGAGCCGTCAGTCCCAGATACCTTTGCGATGGCCGCTCTTGCCAAGCCACCCACTGTCGAAAAAGCACCGCTCAGATACACGTCGGTTGCGTCGAATGCGATCCGGCGAACGGAACCGTCAATATTGGCGTTCCACGCGGCATCCACGACGCCGCTGGAGGCATCAAATCGCGCCACGCCGGTTCGATTGATCCCGCCCGCTACGGTAAAGAATCCCGCAGCGTAAATATTGCTGCCGCGCGTCTCCAGTCGCCAGACCTCGCCGTTAGTTTCCGTCACCCACGAAGCATCAAGGGTTCCGTCTGCGTTCAATCGTGCGAGGTTTGATCGCGGCAGGCCATTGATCTGGTCGAATTTGCCGCCCAAAAGGAATTTACCCTCGGGCAGCGCGGTGACCGCCATACCCTGTCCAGGCACGGTGACAGTCGTGTTGAATGTTCCTTGACGCGCTCCAGTCGTCGAATCGAAGCGAACAATGCCAACGCTGCGCGAGTTGTTCACAACAGAGAAATAGCCAACCGCCCAAACGCCTTGCAGTGACGGGAGCGCCGCCACCAGATAGCCCGTTCCGACGTCGGGGATCGACCATCCGCTGGCGGGCAGTCCCGTAGCCGAACTTCGTTTGACGACGGAGTAGGTGCCGCCGCCGCCAGCAATGGTTGGCGACAGGGTTGACGTGTAAACATACGCGTCATCGGTCGATAGAAGAAATGTCCCTTCACTAGGGACGATCCAGACAGGGTCAACTGCGCCGTTAGCGGCGAGGAATTTTTCAATCGTGATGAGTGGAAGTTGATTACCGCCGTAGGCGTTTGCCGTAGGGCCGCCCGATCCAGCGATGATCACGTTGCCTGAGCTATCAAAGCCAATCATCACGTTGTATCCCTCGTTGGTCACGCGTACGTTCGGCGGTGTCCATGCGGGGTCGTAAGCCCCCGTGGCGCGCGCAACGCGGTGTGCTCGCCCAATTTGCGCGTTGGCATCGGTGGCAACATATCCGACTACGTACAGATACGCGCCGTTGGTCGCAATCGCACCAATGCCAGTGAGCGGCTCGGGAAACGTAGGGTTCCACGCGCTTTCTGCCAGGCCTGTTGCTGGGTTGAGCTTGACCAACGAGCGCCCGGTAACTCCGCCGATTGATGTGAAAGCTCCCGTCACGTACAGGTTGGCGTCTGCGTCAGCAGTAATTGCCGATATATAGTCATTGGGGGCGGGATTGAATGCCGCATCCAGGCTGCCATCAACCATATTCAATTTAGCCAGACGCGAGCGCGCCACCCCAGACACACGTGTGAAGTCTCCGGCGATGTATACGGCTGAACCGGAGACCATCACCGCGAACACCGAGTTGTTGATAGACGGGTTAAAGGTCGCATCCAACGTACCGTCCACATTGAACCTCACCAAATTAGCTCGCGCAGTGCCGTTGGCTTTGGTGAACGAACCACCTGCGATAACCTTGCCGTCAGGTTGTCTTGCAAGTACATTGGCCCCGCCGCCCATGTCGAGTGTCAACGCAGGTTGTGCAAGGGGCAGTTGTCCAGAGGCTGGCGCGACGGGCAGCAAAACGGAGACAACTGTAAAAAAAGTGGCATAAAAGCGCTTGATTTTCATTGGACGATGGCTTCGTTAGGTGAGGCGCAGGCTGGCTAGGGTGTTCGCAGATAGTCTTAAGCGGCGGCACCCTTGCGACCGTTCGAACGAGATTATGACGGTGCGTTCGAGCGACAGTCAATGGCAGTGCTGGGTATTTCAAATCGTCAGGCACCACCCAGCGTGTAGTCCCTACCTATTCAGGTGGGACATTTATTGCCACATCTTCATGATCGGCTGGTTCGTCCTGTCAAGTTTTTTCTGGCGCGAGGACGCGGCGCTGCATCGGCTCGTGTGGTGCTGCGGGTATCGCGATCTATGCAGAAAGTTAGTATTGGGACGTCACAGCCACCGTTGAGTTTTGATGGCGTTCGCGAAGTGCTCACGGCCAAGATGGTAGTGCCGCGTAGGGTGCCGTAAGCGTCATTGCCGCAAGTTGCCAATCGAATCCACCAAATTGCGCTGCGCGATGGCCTCGCTGTTCGTCTTGAAGTACACCGTGGTGTAGACCGTGTCTCGGTCGAGAAAAGATTGCAGAATCTCCGCTCGCTTGCTGCGATACGTTACTTCGGGAACCCACGCATATTCGGCGCGAACTTGTGTTTCGTATTCGGCGAACCGCGCGGGATTTGCAGCCAGAATGGATAGATCGACATCGACCAAAATCTGTTCGTCGAACGAGATCGGCAGTGCGTTGTGGCAGGTGACCATCACCAGCGCATGCACTCGCTCGGCGACCGCGGGTGTGCCGTCTGCGCGCAACAATATTGAGCGAACCCAGTCTGCACTTTGCCGCTCATTGCTGTGGCTCTTTACGTCGTAAATCGCATCATGAAACCACAGCGCAAGTTCGATCTCGGCAGCGTGTTTGGCCTCGTTGCGAACTGCGTCGAATTGGGCGAAGCACTCATCGAGATGCTGCATCGTGTGATAACTGCGATGCGGCTCGGCGTAGCGTTGCATGACGTCAACTAGCAGGGCATCGCCGGGGTTTGTTAAGCCGAGTTGCTGCCACATGGACTGCCAGCGGTCGAGCAGATCTGTTGTCTTTGTCATGATTGCGGACACGTCAATTCACTTGCGCTCGCGAATCCGCTTCACCACTTCGTCTGCCAGCTCGTTCGGTACCGGAATCGTCAGGTGATATTGCTCCACCTGCCATTTGCCGTCCACTAATCGCAGCACACCTGTGCCACGGCAGCGACCGAGGCTTTTGTTGTCGAGCAGTTCGTCGAATGACGCGTGCTTACCGTCGGCCGATACGTTCACATGGCGCTCGACCTTGGTGTACGTCCAGCCACGACCTTTGTCGAAATGGGGTTTGGCGTAGGCCTTGAACTGCGCAACCGTCCAGCGCTCGGTGGCGTCGGTGCCGATGAACACGCCGTCGGGTGTGAACGTCGCGAAATAGTCATCGAATTTCGCTTCTGATGCTGCACGGTGGAATTTTTCGAGCACTTGGTTCGCCGCAACCGCGGCTGGGCTGGCACGAACCACGACTGCGGTGAAAAATAGTGCGACGACAGCAAGTAGTTTGAACGGGATTTTCATAAGGCGAATTTCATCACGAATTCAGTCGGGAAAGATGCGTTCGGTAATCCTGGCGGTACGCTAACCCAGACGCTCCTTGCGCTCCCGCAATGCGCCCCAAAATCGTAACGTATGAAAAAAATCGCACACATTCAGAAGAGCGCGCCGGCGCATTGGGTTGGCAACGGGTTCCACGTGAATTCGCTGTTTTTCTATGAGCAGGATGCTGAGGCGTTGAGCCCGTTTCTGATGCTCGATTACGGCTCGCCCAAGTCGTTCGCACCGTCTACGCAACCGCGGGGCGTTGGCCAGCATCCGCATCGTGGCTTTGAGACCGTGACGGTCGCGTATCAGGGCGAAATCGAGCATCATGATTCCGAAGGCAATCGCGGCACTATCGGCCCGGGAGATGTGCAATGGATGACGGCGGCGTCCGGCATCGTTCATGAAGAATGGCTGTCTCCGAAGTTCAACGCCAGTGGGGGTGTGCTTGAGATGGCGCAGCTCTGGGTGAATTTGCCTGCCAAGGACAAGATGACTCCACCGCGTTATCAGGAGATCGTCAAGGCGCAAATTCCGACGGTCGTTGACGAAGGCGGCGCGCGGCTGCAGGTGGTTGCGGGCGAGTACGCAGGCAAGCGCGGCCCCGCGATGACCTATTCGCCGATCAACGTGTGGGACACACAAATCAGCGCCGGCCAGACGCTGAACCTGAGCGTGACAGACGGCTACACCACCCTATTTGCGGTGCTCAAAGGCAGCGTGAAAGTGAACGATACGCAGACGGTGACGTCACCAGCGCTGGTAGTTCTGGCTCGCGAAGGAACCGAGGCGAAGCTCGAAGCGTTGGGCGCTGACGCGACCGTGTTGGTGCTCAATGGCGAGCCGTTGCATGAGCCTGTCGTCGGCTATGGCCCGTTCGTGATGAACACGGAGGCGGAAATCATGCAGGCGATGCAGGACTTTCAGTCGGGGCGGTTTGTGCGGGCGAAGGCTGCTGCGTAAGACAGACAGGTAGCGCGGAGTAATCGCTAGATATCTACGGCGTTATCCTCGCCAACAGCGGGGATCCAGAAACTCACACGTCGCGCGACGGCTATGTTTCTGGATGCCCAGATTCGCTGAGATTGACGCCAGATTGGTTAACGACTAGGGCTGCGGCGGAGTCGCAGCGCCTGACTCGGCATCGTCATCCGGCTCAGCGTCGCCTTCGGTCAAACTGACCAAACCAGCCGCTTTGTCGGCTTGTTTTTGCTTCAGTTTTTCTTCTTTTTTCTTTTTCTTGGCCAGTTCTTTCTGGCGTTTCTCGAATCCGTAATTGGGTGTGGCCACAGTTTTCCCTCTAGTTAGTGACAGAACTTTAGCATTTCACACGATTTCGGGTGGCATTAGGCGTTTGCGCAAGGCGCTTGTTGCGACAATTCGAGTATGAACTCCCGCGAGAATCTCAACGCTACGGCGCCATCCACCGTCGACGCGCTATGGCACATTGCCTTTTACGCCTTCGTTACGCTGCCCGATCCCGACGCTGTGGCAGTTCGTTTGCGCGAGTTGACACTTACGCTCTCCGGCAGCATTCTCGTCGCGCGGGAGGGCATTAACGGCGTCGTGGCGGGGTCTTCTGTGGCGTTGGATGCGTTCGAGCACGCGCTGACCCATGATGATGCGCTTAACGGCGATTTCGCAAGCATCGCGTTCAAGCGCAGCGCCTGCAAGACCGCGCCGTTTGCGCGCATGAAAGTGCATTGCAAAAAGCAGATCGTTGCTTTTGGTGTGGATGGCGTGAGCCCGGCTTCTGCCGCCTCAAGCGTGAGCCCGCCGGCGTGGCGCGAGCTGATCTCGCAGCCTGATGTGGTGGTCATCGACAACCGCAACAGCTTTGAATATCGACTCGGCAAATTCAAATCCGCGATTGATCCCGAAGTGCCAAATTTTCGTGACTTTCCGAAGTATGTCGAGGCTAACGCCCCAGATTGGAAAGCGCAGGGCAAGCGGGTTGCGATGTATTGCACCGGCGGCATTCGCTGCGAAAAGTCGAGTGCGTGGATGCGCGATCAGGGGCTTGAAGTGTTTCAGCTTGAAGGCGGAATACTGAATTATTTCCAGTCGATGCCCGACGCCGAAAAAGACTGGGAAGGCGAGTGCTTCGTGTTCGACAACCGCATCGCGCTCGACACGAAATTGCAAGAGACTGACACCACGCTGGAGCAGGTTTACGACGGCGAGCCGGACGGCGAATGGCGCATCGCGCGGGCGCGGCGGCTCGATGCGGCGAGCTGACCGCATCGAAGCATGATCGTCGGCAAGCCACCGGATCGCGACGGCGTCAGTGCCAGCGTGATTGCCACGACGGCGGGCGACTGGTTAACTTTTTCGGACTTTCTGGCGCATCGATTTCCAGCCGTTGATCACGAACAATGGCTGGCCAGAATCAACGGCGGTGACGTCGTTGACGAGCACGGCGTGACGATCTCCGCCGACACACTGTACCGCCGGAACAGCAAGCTTTTTTACTACCGTAGCGTTGCCAACGAACCGCACATCCCGTTTGAGGAAACCGTGTTGTTTCAGGACGATCTGATCGTAGTAGCCGACAAGCCACATTTCTTGCCCGTCACACCCGCCGGACGTTACGTTCAGGAAACGCTGCTGGTTCGCCTGAAACGCAGGCTCGGCATCGACACACTCGCCCCGATGCATCGCATTGATCGCGATACAGCGGGGCTGGTGCTGTTCACCGTGCAGCCGCACACCCGTGACGCCTATCAAAAATTATTTCGCGAGCGGCGCATCGAAAAAACGTACCAGGCCATTGCGCCGTGGCGAGCAGACTTGATGGCACCAACGATCTATCGCAGTCGTCTGGTCGAGAGCGAAGCATTCATGCAGATGCAGTCAGAAGAGGGCGATGCGAATGCGCTGACCGCTATCGAAATCGCCGAGGTCAAAGGCTCGCTAGCGCGCTATATTTTGCGTCCGCTCACCGGGCAAAAACATCAACTTCGCGCGCACATGGCCGCACTCGGCGCGCCGATCCTCAACGACCGCATTTATCCGGTGTTGCAGGCGCCGGATTCGGCGGAACCTGACTACAGTGAACCGTTGCAACTGCTCGCGAAATCCATCGCGTTTGCTGATCCACGGACCCAGCAGCCGCGGCAGTTCGAGTCCGTCCGTTCGCTTGCTTCGTGGCAGGCGACGGACGTTACCGATTCAACTTAGCGCAAGGCAAAGATTTACGGCGCAGGCGACGCGAGCGGCTTACCCTTTTCCACCACGTACACGCCCACTAATTTGGTCGGAGCAGTGCCGTTGTTGTGGGCATCGTGGATGACGCCTGCCGGGACGACAAATGACTCGCCCGCTTTGACCACACGCGCTGGCTGACCGTCGACCAAGAGCGTCGCTTCGCCTTCAAGCACATAGCTGATTTCGTCGCCTGGATGGGTGTGGCGACCGGCCTTGGCGCCCGGTGCTACTTCGACGCGAGCGACGACTGCTTCGCGACCCGGCACCGACACATCGGCTTTGCCAACCAGCGTGCGCGTCAGGCCCGGGTTTTGTGCAAACAGGATGCCTGCGGCGAGTGTGCTGGCAAGTGCTGTGAGCGTCAACGCGCTGCGTTTCGATAATTTCATGTCAACTCCTTTTTGTAAACGTAGCGCCGACAGGTGCGGCAACGTTGTCCCTATTCTGCCCCCAATACGGCATGCTCGTCTGATTGGCATTTCAGACAACGACATTCGCGACTATGCTGCAAACGGAACCCGTGCGGCGAACGCCGACGTTATATGCCCATATGATTACGCTCTGAACCTTCGACCTACTCAAGGAAACCATTCGCGTGAACAGTCTGCCCGTCAATACTTTCAAACAAGCGCTCGCCGCCCGCCGGGCGATGGTGGGCCTGTGGTGCAACTTTGCCAGCCTGCCTACGACCGAGATTGCCGCTGGTGCCGGCTTCGACTGGATGCTGCTTGACATGGAGCATTCGCCCACCGATCTGGCCACTATCGGCGGCCTGTTGCTTGCGATGCGCAACACGCCCACGCATGCCGTAGTGCGCGTGCCGTCGAACGACATCACCACAATCAAGCGTGCGCTCGACACCGGCGTGACCAACCTGATGATTCCGAACATTCGCAATGCGGCTGAGGCAGCAGAAGCTGTTTCTTACACGCGCTTCGCGCCCGAAGGTTTGCGCGGCGTTGCCGGCAGCACGCGCGGTGGCGGCTACACGCGGTACAAGGATTACATGGTGCGCGCCAACGACGAAATCGCGCTCATTCTGCAAATCGAAACGCCGGAAGCGGTGGACGATCTCGACGCTATTTGTCGCACGCCGGGAGTGGACGCAGTTTTCATAGGCCCGGCCGATCTGTCCGCGTCGTACGGTCATCGCGGTGGTGCTAACGGGCCGGAAATGCAGGCCATCATCAGCAAGGCCATCGCCACTGCGAACGCGGCTAACACGGCGGTTGGCATTCTCTCCACCGACGGCGGCGCTGCAAAATATTACGAGCAGGGCGCAACGCTGGTCGGCGTCAGCACAGACATTCATGTGTACGTTCGAGCCTGTGATGAGCTCGCTGCGAAGTTCGCGCCCTGGCGTGGCAAATCGACTTGATCTTTTTCCCAGTCATCTCGTAACCGCGTGAACAGTTTTGTAACCCCCGCCACCAGCGACCGCGTGCGCGTCGTGGCAGAACGCGTGCTCTCAGACGACTGGTTTGTGCTGCGCAAAACGACGTTTGACTTCAAGCGCAACGACGGCAGTTGGCAGCAACAAAATCGCGAGACCTACGACCGCGGCAACGGCGCGGTGCTGCTGCTTTACAACGCGGCGCGCGGCACGGTGGTGCTGACGCGGCAGTTTCGCTTCCCGGCGTATGTCAACGGCTGCGCCGACGGCATGCTGATCGAAGCTTGCGCCGGCCTGCTCGATGGCAATGATCCGCACGACTGCATTCGTCGTGAAGTGGCCGAAGAAACGGGCTTTGTGGTGCGCTCGCCGAAGAAGCTGTTCGAGGCGTACATGAGCCCCGGATCCGTCACCGAGAAGCTGCATTTTTTCGTCGCTGAATACGACGATCAGGATCGCGTGACGGCAGGCGGTGGCGATGCCAGCGAGGGCGAAGACATTGAAGTGATGGAGTTGCCGCTGGCCAGCGCGTTGCAAATGATCACTGCAGGCACCATTCAGGACGGCAAAACCATCATGCTTTTGCAACACGCCGCGCTGGTTGGTTTGGCGCAATTGCGTTGATATGGCTTTTTGGCTAAACGCCCTATCACATTGGGGCTAGGTGTAAATAACGGCTAAAGTCAAGAATTGACGAAATCAGCTGTTAGCCCCAATGCATCGGCGTTCGCAGCGAAAAGCTACTGCCGCCGATCTAGCAATAAAACTGCTGCACCGGATGCCACGAACAAGCCTGCGCTGCCGCGATTGACGCCGCGCATGTAGCTCGGATGCGCCGCCAGCCAGCGGCTCACGCCACCCGCCGCCGCGCCGAGCGCACCGTATGCGATCACCGTGAGCACGGAGTAGATTGCGCCGAGCAGGAGCATCTGTACGAGTGGACTTGATGCGTCACTTCCAGATTGCACAAACTGCGGCACAAACGCGAGCACGAACAGCGCCACTTTCGGGTTCAGCAGATTGCTCAACATGCCGCGCCAGAAAATGGTGGTGAGCGGTGCTTTGGGCGCATTGATCAGCGTCGCATCGGTAGAGCTGCGCCACTGCTGCACGCCGAGATAAATCAGGTACGCACCGCCGACCAGTTTCATCACCCAGAACGCGGTTTCGCTGGCCGTCAGCAGCGCGCTCACGCCAAACGCCGCCAGCAGCGAATGCGCCATGATGCCCAGTCCCACGCCAAACGCATGCGCAAACCCTGCGCCACGCCCCTGCGTAAGCCCACGCGAAAGCGACAACAACATATCCGGCCCCGGGATAGCAATGATGATCGCTACGGCTGGGAGGTAGAGGAGGGTTTGGTCTAGGGTGAGCATGGGGGGAGTTTAGCAAGCGTGAGCAACACCCGTGGTTCTGCTTTTGTCCACAGGTTCCTCCCCCTTCAAGGGGGAGGCTAGGAGGGGGGTGGGGTTCAGCGTTGGCTGAAGCTGGAAACCATCCCCACCCCAACCCTCCCCCTGAAGGGGAGGGAGCAAAGCGCGCAACCCAATCAGTCGTAGGGTGGGCAACTTGTTGCTCACGCGTCGCTCCAGTGGCGCGCTCATAGGTGCGAAGTTCCCGGTCTGGATTCCCGCCTTCGCAGAAATGACAGTGGAGAGGATTTTTTTCAGTGCGTGCAATCAGTTACCACCATCACGAGACTGCAAATTACACTTCGATTGATGAAATCGCACGCTACTCGCGTCGATGTAGCAAGTTGAAACACTATGCCCACAAAGCCGCTTGATCGATTACTTTTTGCGCAAGGAGGACTCTGTTTTTTCTGTAAGCAGGCGATGCCGAAGAGCAAGGCAAGTGTTGAACATCTTGTCGCGAGCGCCAACGCCGGAAGTAATAGCGACGAAAACTGCGTAGCTTGCTGCAAAGCGGTTAACGCGCTATTTGGAAGCATGTCGCTTAAGGAGAAGATTCAAATCGTGCTCAATCAACGTGGACACTTCAAATGCCCAAATGGATTGGCACCTGTCGAAG
>JANXNO010000638.1 GCA_025354075.1 Burkholderiales bacterium
CAGGCTGCGTCCCGCGACACTGTGAAATTTCTGTTCGCCGCCAACCACACGGAGGCGGCCAACGAACTCACCCTGATCGACAACAATCAGGATCAGCTGCGGGCTGATCGCACCTTTGTCACCGCCGCAGGCGAGCGTTGGCTGGTCGATTTCAAATTCAGTGAACCGCGTGATGCCGCTGCGCTCGCAGCGGAGGCGGAACGCTACCGACCCCAGTTGCTTCGCTACGTCGAACGGCTGACCGCGCTGGACCGCGCGCACGGAAACCAGTACCCGATTCGCGTGGCGTTGTACTTTCCGTGGATCGATAGCCTGCATCCAATTGCGATATAGCTTTTTTCTGGAAGCGCCATTCAACAAGGGCTTAGGCCTTTATTTCGCAATTTGTCGACTATGTGCATTTTATCGGTCTATGCCCAATTAGAATGGCTATCTACAAGAAAGGCTGTATCCAAAATAACCTCACGTAAACGCCCCGATGTATCCTGGAATTCCGAATAAAATCAATGGTTTCCTGCGTCGCTTTACTTAATGTCAAACCCGCCGACCATCCACCGTAGTCTCGCTCGCGACCTGCAACCCGCACTATTCGCCACGCGTCCCACAGCGGTCACGATCGGTAACTTTGATGGCGTGCATCGCGGTCATCAGGCGATGCTTCAGGTGGTTTGCGAGGCCGCCAAACTGCGCGGCCTGACTCCCGTGGCGGTCACGTTTTCACCCGCGCCCGGAGCCTATTTCGCGCGCCTCGCCGGCAAAACACCCCCCACGAAGTTGCAGCGGTTGCGCGACAAGCTCGCCTGTATCTGGGCGGTCGGCATTACGCACATTCAGTTGACGCGCTTTAACGCTGCGATGGCGGCCATGCAGCCAGATGAGTTTTGTGACCGGGTGCTGAAAAACGGCCTCAACGCCAAATGGGTCATCGTGGGTGATGATTTTCGCTACGGTAAAGGACGGGCGGGCGACGTGAAGACGTTGCACGCCTGGTGCGCAGCCCAGGGGATCGAGTGCTACGTCATGCCTGCGGTGACCGCGAAAGATGTGCGCTTTTCGTCAAGCATTATTCGTGACGCGTTGCGTGATGGCGATGTGGTCACCGCAGCCGCCATTCTTGGCCGGCCGTATCGCATCTCGGGCAAAGTGGCACACGGCGACAAGCTGGGCCGCACCATAGGATTTCCGACCATCAACCTGCCGCTGTGGTCGCCGCTGCCGTTGTCAGGCATCTTCGCGGTGCGCGTGTACGGCATCGACATTGCGGGCGGGCTGGCTGTGATGGGCGCGGCCAGCGTGGGTGTGCGGCCGACGGTCAAGACCCATGGTGCGCCGCTGCTTGAGGTCTATCTGCTGGACTTTACGGGGGACCTGTATGGACGGCGCATCGTCGTCGAATTTGTCGAACGCATCCGAATGGAAGAAAAATTTGATTCGCTTGAAATCATGACCGGCCAGATGCATCGCGATATCGACTCCGTGCGCGCAGTGTTTGCCGATTTCAAGTAAAACGAAACTGTGAAGGCGGCGCGGGGGCCAGCGGCCTGATGGCTCGTTGAGCGGTACGATCTGGAGCATCATGTCACACCCTATTTGTCCACCCCCAGCCGATTTATTGCCTGCCGTTGCCACACTGCTCGCGCAGGCGCAGGCCAGCACGTCGCTCGCGGAGGGCCTGAGCCTGGCTGAGCAGGCCGTCGACCTTGCATCGTCGCACGGTGGGCACCGCGACATCGCAGCCACATCTCACGTCCTTTGTTATTTTCTCTATCGCAGCGGATCGGTTTCACGTGTCATCAAACTCGGCGAAACCGCGCTGCCGCGACTGAGCGAAGAGGCGATGACCGCGGCCTATGCCGAGGTCCTGCGCTGGGTAGGTTTGTGCGCCTGTGACGCGGGTGATTTTGCCAATGCCATCAAGTACGCGACCGAAGGATTCAACCTCGCGCAGGCGTCGGGCGATCAGCGCGCTCGCATTCTGGCCTTCAGTCTGCTAGGTGGCTGTTTTGAGCGCACCGGAGACCCGTGGCAAGGTGAGCGGCTATTGCGGCAGGGGCTGCAGCTGGCTCGCGCGCAGGATGAGAACTATCCGCTGGTGGCAACGCTTAACAATCTGGCGGCGATTCTGATTGGCAAGTTTTACTCGCTGCGCGACAGCTCGGCAGCGAGCGAGGCCGACGAAGCGCTTCAGGCTTCGCTGCCGCTGGCGCGGGAGGTTACCCAGCGCGCGCCCCTGTTAAACGACCCTTACTTTCAAACGTTTGCCGATGGTAATCTGGGTGAAATACTAGTGCATCTGGGCCAGCTGGACGAGGCCCGTCTGCTGCTACAGCGCGCACTGGCGGCGGCGCAAGAAAAGGGCTTTGACGCGGTGGCGTCCCGGGTACGCTGCTCGATTGCCGAGATGCACCTGGCACACGGTGACACCACCAGCGCCCGGCAGTTACTGATTGGCCTACTCGACGATCCGGTCACGACGCAGACCGTTTCAACCTCGCTGCGCGCCTACTATGGGCTGTATCTTGCGCACCGTGCTGATGGGGATTCGCTTGAAGCGCTGCGTGCGCTGGAGACTTTTCGCCGCATCGAAAATCAGCGCACCCTGCAACAGCTAAAGGCGCGCTCTGAGCTGATGGTCACGCGAATTGAAGCGCACGAGAACGAGCGCAAGGGGCTGGAGCACGCGTACGGCATTGTGCAGGCACACGAGTCACGCGCCGTCGCCCTGGAGCGCATGGCGCACGAGGATGAACTCACTGGGCTGGGCAACCGTCGCTCGCTCGACCTCAATCTGCCCATCATGGTTGAAGTCGCGGTGCTAAATCGCAGGCCACTGACCGTGATGGTGCTTGACCTCGATCATTTCAAACGCATCAATGACGCCTTTGGTCACGCGGTGGGCGACAAAGTGCTGGTGCAGATAGCCAACATTCTGGGTGACCATACGCGTCCCGACGACCTGGTCACGCGCACCGGTGGCGAAGAATTTGTTCTGGTGTTGCCCGGTATGAGCCAGCACGATGCATTTGACATGTGCGAACGGCTGCGACTGCGCGTCTCGGACTTTCCGTGGGACGCCCTGGCCCCCAACCTGGCCGTGACTTTAAGCGCGGGCATTGCCAGCGCACCAGCCTACGACGCCGCCATGCTGCTCGAGCGCGCCGATTTGGCCATGTACCGGGCAAAAAGAGCCGGCCGCAACCGCGTGGCAGTAGGCCCGGTGGCGACAGGGCCGTAACCGCATCACTGCGGTTGGCAACGGGTTCGAGACGTTTTGGCGCGAAGTGCGAGACAATTAGGGCTATGTCATTTCCATCAACTCTCCGCTCTCGCACCGTGCACACGCTGTGTGCCGTCAAGACACACGCCCGACAAACGCGGCACTATCGAATTACACGGTAGCTCACTTTTCCATCGGCGTCGTCCTCGCACAGGCGGGGACCCATGGTTGCACCCGATCTCAGCGACGACATTTTCCGCTCTGCCACCATGGATTCCCCCTTTGCGGGAATGACGAAGCTTGAGGTTTGACTTACCTGAATTCGACTTATTCGCCATGACTCAAAATAACGATAAACCGGACGCGTCGTCCAATAAAGCAACGCTAAATCTCACCGACACGCCATTCCCGATGCGCGGCAACATGGCCGCCCGCGAGCCGAAATGGGTGGCCGAATGGACCGAGAAAAAGCTCTACCACGCGATCCGCGCCAAAGCTAAAGCTGAGGGCCGTCCGCTGTGGGTGCTGCACGATGGCCCGCCGTACGCCAACGGTGACATCCACATCGGCCACGCGGTCAACAAAATCCTGAAAGACATCGTCGTCAAGTCCAAACTGATGGCGGGCTTTGACGCGCCTTACGTGCCGGGCTGGGATTGCCACGGCATGCCCATCGAAATCCAGATCGAGAAGAAATATGGCAAGGGTCTGCCACCACCGGAGGTGCAGGCGAAGAGCCGCGCCTACGCCGCAGAGCAGATCGAGAAGCAGAAGAAAGACTTCATGCGGCTCGGCGTACTCGGCGAATGGGAGAACCCGTACACCACGATGAATCCGCGCAACGAAGCGGACGAAATCCGCGCGCTGCGTAAGATCTACGACGCGGGCTATGTGTTTCGCGGCTTGAAGCCGGTGAACTGGTGCTTCGACTGCGGGTCGGCGCTGGCCGAAGCAGAGGTTGAGTATCAGGACAAGGTAGACGTCGCGGTGGACGTCGGTTTTGCGTTTCGTGAAAACGACAAGCTGGCGAATGCGTTTGGCTTGGCCAAACTGCCGCATGAAACGGGCTTTCTCGTCATCTGGACGACCACGCCGTGGACGCTGCCCGCGAATCAGGCGCTGAACGTTCACCCGGAATTTGAGTACGCGCTGGTCGAAACGACCGACGCAGCGCGTCCGTTGCTGCTGCTCGCTGTGGAGCGCGTTTCCGCATGCCTCGATGCCTGGGGCATGCAGGGCAAAGTGATCGCGACCTGCAAGGGCAGGGCGCTCGATCACATCGCGTTTGCGCATCCGTTTTATGACCGCCTGAGCCCGATCTATCTGGCGGAATACGTCACGCTTGACACCGGTACCGGCATCGTGCATTCGTCGCCGGCTTACGGCATCGAAGACTTTATGTCGTGCCGCGCCAATGGCGTGAAGGACACCGACGTGTTAACGCCTGTCATGGGTGACGGCAAATATGCGGAGTCGCTGCCGGAGTTCGGTGGCCTTTCGATCTGGGATGCCAACCCGAAAATCGTTGGACACATGCGCTCCAAGGGCACGCTGTTCAAGGCAGAGAAATTCACGCACAGCTACATGCACTGCTGGCGGCACCGCACACCGATCATCTACCGGGCGACGAATCAGTGGTTTGCTGGGATGGATGTCAAACCGAAGTCAGGTGGCGAGTCGTTGCGCGAAACGGCACTGAAAGCCGTCGATGCAACGCAATTCTTCCCCGCCTGGGGCAAGGCGCGTCTGCACGCCATGATCGCCAATCGTCCGGACTGGACGCTGTCACGGCAGCGGCAATGGGGCGTGCCGATGGCGTTCTTCGTGCATCGCGAAACGGGTGTGCTGCATCCGCGCACCAGCGAACTGCTGGAGGCGGTCGCCAAGCGCGTAGAGCAGGGCGGCATCGAAGCTTGGCAAACGCTTGACCCGGTTGATTTGCTCGGCGACGAGGCGAAGGATTACGTGAAGAACCCGGACACGCTCGACGTGTGGTTCGACTCCGGCACCACGCACGAGACCGTGCTGCGCGGCTCACACGCGGCGCAGAGCAAGTTTCCGGCGGACATGTATCTCGAAGGCTCGGATCAGCATCGTGGCTGGTTCCATTCGTCACTGCTCACCAGCTCGATGATCAATGGCCGCGCGCCGTACGACCAGTTGCTGACGCACGGCTTCGTGGTCGATCAAAATGGCCGCAAGATGAGCAAATCGCTCGGCAACGTCGTTGCGCCGCAAAAGGTTTGCGACTCGCTGGGCGCGGACATCCTGCGCCTTTGGGTCGCGGCGACGGACTACTCGGGCGAACTCGCGCTGTCCGACGAAATCCTCAAACGCGTGACGGAAACGTATCGCCGCATTCGCAACACCGTGCGCTTTTTACTGGCAAATACGTCGGATTTCGATGCGTCGAAAGACTTGGTTCCGCTCGAACAAATGAGCGAGATTGATCGTTACGCGGTGGCGATGACGCGCGAAATGGCGGCGAAGGTAATCGCTGCGTACGAGCGCTACGAATTCCACGTCGTGATGCAGTTGCTTCAAGGTTTCTGCACCGAAGAACTCGGCGGTTTTTACCTCGACGTGCTCAAGGATCGCCTGTACACCTGCGGCGCAACCAGCCATGCGCGCCGCTCAGCGCAAAGCGCGCTGCATCACATCATGCAACAGCTCGTGCGCCTGATGGCACCGGTGTTGTCGTTCACCGCAGAGGAAATCTGGGCAACGCTGAATCCGGGCATGAATGTGACTGAGGCGAGCGTGTTCTTTGAGACCTGGAAAGAGCCGATGTCTGCGCCTGCTGATGAGGCTTTGCTGCTGGCTCGATGGGCAGCGCTTCGCGAGGTGCGTGCGGTGGCATCTAAGGCTATCGAGGACGTACGCACGGCAGGCGGCGTGGGGTCCAGCTTACAAGCCGAAATCGTGATCGAAGCGCCAACGGCGACGCTTGCAGAACTCGCACGACTTGGCGATGATCTGAAATTCGTGTTCATCACGTCGCAAGCCACAGCAAAAGAGGGCGCGGAATTGAAAGTCTCAGTCGTGCCAAGCACTGCCGCCAAATGCGACCGCTGCTGGCACTACCGCAGCGACGTCGGCGCCGACGCCAATCACCCCGGAATCTGCGCAAGGTGCATCAGCAACTTGTACGGCGCAGGTGAGACGAGGAAGTTTGCGTAATGATCTTTTCGGTACAGCTTTTCGAAAGAACGGCCATTTCACTGGGCTCAGCCGCCAACTTAGGTAATTATCGACTTAAGCCCATTAGCAAGCTGAGTCCCCGTGAAACAAAGGTTTCAGAAAAAAGCTGTAGCCTCGGCGCAGTCTGATGGAGCCCTGTTTTGGAATCA
>JANXNO010000655.1 GCA_025354075.1 Burkholderiales bacterium
TGCGGGAAGTTTCTGTATGCTTTCATCGAGTAATCGCTTTCAGGACACCATGTACCCGCCAAACGTCCGCACCCAATCGTCGACCGCCAGCCGCAGTCGACCCATGCAGTGCCTGCGGTTGAGGGAGACCTCGGCGTGAGACTCAATCTGCACGCAATTGCGAACCTGCCTGACGGGATTGAACTTCCGGGATTCGATGTCGCCCGCTTGAAGGTTGGCATCGTGCATCTCGGAATCGGCGCATTTCATCGCGCGCATCAGGCGGTGTACACCGATGCTGCGATTGCCCGCGTCGGTGGTGACTGGGGTATCTGTGGTGTGAGCCTCAAGTCGCCAACGGTGCGCGACCAGCTCGCGCCGCAGGACGGGCTCTACTCCGTGCGTAGCGTCTCGTCGGCGGGCGACACGTGGCGTGTGGTGGGCAGCGTGCGCGAGGTGTTGTTCGCGCAAGAACACATGGCTGAGGTGATTGCGCGTGTCTCCCGCGCCGAAACAAAAATCGTTTCGCTTACAGTAACCGAAAAAGGTTACTGCGCGAACGTCAAACAACGTGAACCGCTGTGGGATCACGTAGACATCGTCAACGATTTGCTGCATGCGGATCAACCGGTGAGCGTGCTGGGTGTGCTGGCTGCGGGGCTGCACGAACGCTTCCGCAAACGTGGCGCGCCGCTTACGGTGTTGTGCTGTGACAACCTGCCAGAAAACGGCGCTGTACTTGAAGCGCTGGTGCATCAATTCGTCACGCGGCGTTATCCGGATATCACGCTGTGGCTGCGCGATAACGTGCGCTTCCCATCGTCAATGGTGGATCGCATCGTGCCTGCAACGAAACCTGCGGATTTGGCTGACGCGGTGGCGGCGCTGGGTGTGGAAGATCTTGGCGCCGTGCGCGCAGAACCGTTTTCGCAATGGGTAATCGAAGGCGCTTTCGCAGCCGAACGCCCTGCGTGGGACGCGGTCGGCGTACAGTTCGTCAGCGATGTAAGGCCATTCGAAAAAATGAAGCTTCGGCTGCTCAACGGATCGCATTCGCTGATGGCATATCTGGGCTATCTGGCGGGTTACGACACGATCGCGCAAACTATCGCCGATCCCGCGTTCGAACAGCTGGTTCGCGCGTTGATGGAGGAAGCAGAGGCCACGCTGGAGCCTATTGATACGGTTGACTTTTCCACGTACAGCGATCAACTCATCGCCCGTTTCGGCAATCCCGCCAACGGTCACCGCTGCGCTCAGGTGGCGATGGACGGCTCGCAAAAAATTCCGCAACGCTGGATCGCAGTAGCGGTGGAGCGTCTGGCAAAAGGCGAAGGCATTAATGCAGTCGCGCTGGCAACCGCAGGATGGATTCGCTACGTGTACGGCAGCAATGAGCTCGACGAAAAAATTACGATGCAGGATCCGCTTGCGGCCACCTTTGCCGCGATGGCGGCGAAGCATACGTACGACGCGCTGTCGTTTGCGGATGCTGTGCTGCGCATCGAATCAGTCTTTGGCGCACTGGGCCGCAATCCCGCCTTCGCGGTACCGGTGAAACGATACGTGAGCCAGCTGTTCCGTGAGGGTGCGCAAGCGGTCGTCGAAGCGTTTGCTCGTTCGGAGCATTCGTAAAGCCTCAGCGCGAACTGCGCCACGATTTGCGTGGTTACAGGCGCCAATCGCGGTTACCAGGCGCAGTGTGCCGACTGATCGATCTATCTGTACATTGAAAGCAAAGTTGGCGTGGCAGATTGTGTCGACGCGATGACGGCAGTCAACCATTCCAAGGCGGCTCACCAGGATGTCTTTGCCGTCGTTGCGCGCTACTGCGTAAGCGTCGCATTTGTGAGCGGGTACCGCGACAGCGTTGCGATTTTCAGAAAAGTGAAACGACGTAAGTGTGTATCAGCGCGGAGCCAGCATCTGCGATAACAAACAACAGCTTTTCGTTCAAAAGCAGATTTAATAAGGACTAAGCATCCAAAAAAGGATTTGTCGACTTCGAGCTAAAAATCACGCTTGGCCCATGCTAAATAAGGAATTCAACGAAAAGCTGATCGCCCAAATCGCTTGCCGTCATCGTTTTCGATCCCCGCCTACTGCGCCTGAATAATCCGCAGCATCCGCCGCAACGGCTCAGCAGCGCCCCACAGCAACTGATCGCCAATGGTGAATGCGCCCAGATACTGAGCTCCCATAGCGAGTTTGCGAACGCGGCCGACCGGGATGTTCATCGTGCCGGCGACGTTCATCGCGGTCAGGTTTTTCTCGGTCGATTCGCGTTCGTTGGGCACGAATTTCACCCATTCGTTGTCGTTGGCAATCATCGCTTCGATGTCGGCGAGCGGCACGTCTTTGGTCAGCTTGAACGTCAGCGATTGCGAATGGCAACGCATGGAGCCCATGCGCACGCAGGTGGAATCAATCGGGATTTCTGTCGAGCCGAACATCGAGCCCAACCCCATGATCTTGTTGGTCTCCGCGCCGCCTTTCCATTCTTCAAGACTGGTGCCGTCGCCCTTGTCGGCATCGATCCATGGAATCAGATTACCACCGAGCGGAATGCCCCGGAAATTGGCGGTTTCTGCGGGTGTGAAGGCACGCTGCCTGGCCGTCACTTTGCGATCAATGTCGAGTATTGCGCTAGCCGGATCGGCGAGCAAATCTTCCACTTCGTCGTAGAGCGCACCGTATTGCGTGAGAAGTTCGCGCATGTTCGGTGCTCCGCCGCCGGAGGCCGCTTGATAGGTCGACGTTTGCATCCATTCGACAAGGCCGGCCTTGAACAGCGCGCCGACGCCCATCAGCATGCAGCTCACGGTGCAGTTGCCGCCGATCCAGTTTTTGAGGCCCTTGCTGAGCGCGGTCTGGATGACCGGCATGTTGACCGGGTCGAGGATGATGACGGCGTCCTCGTTCATACGCAAAATCTTCGAGGCATCAATCCAGTGCCCCCTCCAGCCCGCCGCGCGCAGCGGCGCGTACACGGCCTTGGTGTAATCACCGCCCTGACAGGTGACGATCACGTCCATGCCTTTAAGCGCTTTCACATCATTGCCATCTTTCAAAATCGGGTCGAATGCCGTGCAGCCATCAATCTTCGGCGCGGCTTTGCCGGCAGAAGAGGTGCTGAAAAAGGTGGTCTCGATGGCGTCAAAATCGCGCTCGGCACTCATGCGTTGCAGGAGAACGGAGCCGACCATGCCGCGCCAACCCACCAGGCCGACTGAAAGCTTGCGAGCGGAACTCAGGGACATAATTTTCTCTGTCAAAGTTTGGGGTTTGCTGCGGTGCAGCTAACCGCCAAGAATAGCGTATTACGCGGCGTACTGCTTAAATTCCGGGCAACACGAAACAGGCGTCCGCTGCGGTTTTTTGACGCCACCTGAGCGGGACGCGATGCGCCAATCGTTTGCCGCAGTGCAAAACATTTTGGCCAATCGGATAAAATACGTGGGTTGTTTCGTCGTCGCCCCAATTTGTGCGTTCACTGACGAAAGCAACCACCCAAAAAGCCAAAAAAAGTCCTTTCGGAATCGCGGAAAGCCCATGAGCGAAGTGTTAAACGTAGTAAATAAATCTAGACGAAACCTAGTCGTTGCGGTGGCCGCTGTGCCGGGCGCGATTACCGGAGCCGCCGTTGTTGCCCCGTTTGTAGCCAGCCTTGCCCCTTCAGAGCGGGCAAAAGCCGCTGGCGCGCCAGTCACGGTGGACGTTGCCAACATCAAGCCTGGTGAAAAGCTCACCGTGGAATGGCGCGGCAAAGTGGTGTGGGTCATGCGCCGCACACCAGAGCAAGTGGCCGCGATGGAGGCGATTCCCGCCTCGCAACTGATCGACGCTACGTCGAAAAAGTCGGATCAACCGTCCTACGTTGACGTCAAAACCCGCTCCATTTCGCCAGAACTGATGGTGATGGAAGGCGTGTGTACGCATCTGGGCTGCTCGCCCACCGCGAAGCTCACGCCCGGCGAACTCGGCAACGACTGGGTCGGCGGTTATTACTGCCCGTGCCACGGCTCCAAGTTTGATCTGGCCGGACGCGTGTTCACCGGCTCGCCCGCGCCGAAAAATTTAGTCGTTCCACCCCACAAAATCGCGGGCACCACGCTCACGATTGGCGTCGGTCAAGACGGCAAGGAGGCGTAGATCATGGCTTCCCCATCAACCCAAAATCAAACTTCCATGTTCACC